>JBPCNJ010000104.1:0-3307 GCA_051001375.1 Gemmatimonadaceae bacterium | reverse complement strand
GATGCCCCCCGCTGTATGATTACGCCCACCGGCGCGCCTTTCGGTGCTGTGCACGCAGCGACCGTGGATATCAGTGTCGCGGTGAGCACTGCAACCGCCGTTGCGCGCGCCACGCCCTTACTCCTGTAGCCGAAGCGCATGCTGTAACAGTACCGTTGCCGCCATCGCGTCCACATCGCCCTTTCGTCCTTCGGTTGATCCGCCCATGTCGCGCACGGCGCGGAGCGCGGCGGCGGTCGTGAAACGCTCGTCCACGTACCGCACGGGTAGCCCCGTCCGTGATTCCAGTGCCGCGCCAACTGTGCGCACTTCAGCGCAGCGCGGGGTTTCATCCCCGTTCCCGTCCAGTGGAAGCCCCATCACGAAGCCCGTCGCCTCCAGCTCCTGCGCTCGCCGGATCAGCTCTGCCACCGGTGGTTGCTTGCCGGCGCGGCGCACGATGTGCCCCGCCGGCGAGGCAATCATTCCGAGCGGATCGCTCAGCGCGAGACCGATCCGCTTCTCGCCCCAATCCACAGCCATCAACCTGCCGACCGTCACCCTGCCGACCGTCACCCTGCCGACGGTCACCCCTGCGCCATCTTGCGGAAGAACTCGGCGTTGTTCTTCGTCCGGCTCATCTGCTTTAGCAAGAAGTCGATCGCGTCCGTTTCCGGCATGTCCGACAGAAACTGGCGCAGCAGCGTTGTCCTGTTTATCTCCGACTGGTCCAGCAGCAACTCTTCCTTTCGTGTCCCAGAGCGGAAGATGTCGATCGCGGGATAGATGCGGCGATCCGCGATCTTGCGATCCAGGATAAGCTCCATGTTACCGGTTCCCTTGAATTCCTCGAAGATCACATCGTCCATGCGCGAGCCGGTCTCAACCAGCGCCGTTGCGATTATGGTGAGCGAGCCGCCGCCGTCAATGTTGCGCGCGGTTCCGAAGAATGCCTTCGGTTTCTGCAGCGCCGTCACCTCCACTCCGCCCGACAGGATCTTGCCCCCACTCGGCGCAACCGTGTTGTGTGCCCGCGCGAACCGCGTGATCGAATCGAGCAGAATCACCACGTCCTGCCCGCTCTCTACCAGGCGGCGTGCCTTCTGCAACACCATGTCGGCAACCTGCACGTGCCGAGCTGCTCCCTCGTCGAACGTCGAGCTGATGACCTCCGCGTTTGGGATCATCGCTCGCATCTCCGTTACCTCTTCCGGCCGCTCGTCGATCAGTAGCAGAATGACGTGTACTTCCGGATGATTCTCGCAGATTGCGTTCGCGATCTTCTGAAGCAGGATCGTCTTTCCCGCGCGTGGAGGTGCGACGATTAGCCCGCGCTGCCCCTTTCCGATCTGCGCCATGATATCCACCACGCGCATGCTCAGGTCGCCGTCGCTAGTCTCCAGCCGCAGCCGCGTGTCCGGGTAGCGCGGCCTCAGGGCGTCGAACGGAACTCGCGTGCGAGTTGTGTCCGGCTCAAGTCCGTTCACCCGCTCGACGCGAAGCAGCGCGAGAAACTTCTCCCACGGCTTCGGGGGCCGCACCTCGCCAAAAACCTCGTCTCCGGTGCGCAGATCGAATCGCTTGATCTGCGACGGCGACACGTACACGTCGTCCGTGCCGGCCAGATAGCTCCACTCCTGACCGCGAAGAAAGCCGTATCCCTCCGGCAGGATTTCGAGCACTCCCTGCGCTCGCAAAGAAACGCCGGAGTCGAGCAAGCTCTGGCCGATTTTGAGAATCAGCTCCGGCTTGGTGAGTCCCTCGGGATGCTCTACCTGTAAGCCGTCGGCCATGCCGTGCAGCTCAGGTACTGATTGTCGCTTGAGTTCGGCGATTTCCACGCAGTGTGTGTGGTGGTGTTAGTTCAGAATAGAAGGGCGGGGCAGCTGCCCCGCCGAACTAAAAAGGCAGATACCGCAGCGGGTGATGTTTGGCGTCCTGTACCAGCGAATCCAGCTGCAAGTGTACGCGGTCGAGTTCCCGTGCCAGCACCCTGTCACCGTTCGCGGGGTGCGTGGTGAAGCGCGCAAGACGGCTCCGCAGTGTGTCTACCGTTGCAAGAGTGTGGCGAGCGTGCAGAACGAGCGTCGAATCGCGCCGAAATCTTCCCACGTTGCCACTGCCATTGACCGCTGCCGCGCGTAGCGAATCCGTTACGGCGGAAAGCCGACCCACTTCGGCACGGAGCGTTGCCGTGTCGCGTATGGCCAGCGCAATCGTCCCACGTGATTGCGTCGCCCGCTGTGAGAATCGATCGATCGCACTTCGCACTTCACCCACCTGCGATTCGGTTCTGGCCCGGAGTGCACTCACTTCTCCCACGGAAGCACTGAATTCCGCAGTGATCTGTTTCGCTTGGCTTGCCACCCCCGTCACGCTGTCGCCAAGCGACGAAATGTCTGCGACGCCGGGTCTACTCTCCAACTGTGCCAGAGCTCGCAGCGTGTCGCCGGCGGTGAGCTGCGGTGTGTGACGCGTACCGACTGTCAGGCACACCACCGGAGCACCAATGAGATTGCCTCCCGGCCTGATCTGGACGTCAGAGTCCTTGCGCAGATACGGCATGTACTGACTCAGAACATCCGTGTCGATCGCCACCCGCTCGGTTGTATCCGCGGAAGGTGTTCGCAGACTGACGTCCGTAACCAGCCCGACCTTCTGGCCGGCGAGCCACACCTCGGTTCCCTTGATGACGCCGGTGGCGCGGTCAGTCAGCGTGTAGAGCCGGGTCGTATCTCCGTGCAGCGCGCCAATGCGCGCAAACAGCAGCACCGCCGCCACAGCCGACGCGATCACGACAAAGCCGATCAGACCTACTTTGAGTTGGGACCAGAGTTCGGCGCGGGGCATACGGCGGGAGGGGTGCCGGAGTCGTGCCAGCCGAGAGGGTAGATGCAGCTGCTGGCAATCCGATCGTACTTGAAGATCGCGGTTCCACGATCTGGAGTCAAGTAAATCCCGTGCGCGTGTCAGGCGGCCCGGCGAACGGGATGCGGCAGGCCTTCCCCCTACCGTCGGCGCGAGGTCGCCGCCTCCGTGTCACTCGCCGCGTCATCTTCACCCTCGTCTTCGCTCTTGCTGTGCGTCAGCTCAGCTGTGCTGGGAACAATCGCAGTGCTACCGTGAGCGGCCAGATAAGCATTGACGCTCCGCAAGCCGCCGAGCGCCGCGTACATTCGGCGTAGCTGAGTGTCGAGCTGCGCGGTGAGGAGACCGAATACCGTGTACGACTGGTCTGTCGGCCGAGCGTCCGCGCTTCCGACGACCCCCGCCAGTGCTGCAATCTTGTTGTTCAGCCGGATCGGATAGTTCAGCGGGTCCTCACTCG
>JBPCNJ010000103.1:0-3192 GCA_051001375.1 Gemmatimonadaceae bacterium | reverse complement strand
GGAGAGCCGAGGATGACTAACGACGTGGATGTGGTCGTCCAGCTTGGTGATGCGAGCCCCGTCCGCATCCACCATGCGTTCCCAGGCGATCACTATTACGTGCCGCCACTTGACGTGCTGGAGCAGGAGCGGCGGCGGCCCCGCTTCGGCCATTTCAACATAATTCACAACGAGACGGCGCTCCGGGCGGATGTTTACGTCGCCGGAGACGACCCGCTTCACGCATGGGCGTTCCAGCGTCGCAGCACCGAGTCCGTGGCGGGTGGGACCGTCTGGTTCGCGCCGGTCGAGTATGTCATCATTAGAAAACTCGAGTACTACAGGCAGTCTGGATCCGATCGGCATCTCCGTGACATCGGTGGAATCGTTCGCATCAGCGGCGACGAGATCGGTATGGCGTCACTTCATGAGCTGCTCACCCAACGCGGGCTCATGGAATTGTGGGATATTGCGAAGGGGAGCTGACGGCTGTCCGTACCAGCAACATCACAGGCGCGCTTGTACGTACGCGCCTGGCGTGACACCAATAGTCGCGCGGAAGTCGCGGATGAAGTGCGCCTGGTCGGCGTAGCCCAACTCCCACGCTACCGCGCGCACATCCGCGGGTGGGCACTCCGTCAGCCGCTCGGCCGCCGTGTGCAGGCGGTAGCGCCGGATCACCCACGCGGGGCTCGCCCCGACGTAGCGGGCGAACAAGCGGTGCAGCGTCCGCTCACTGCGCCCGCTCGCTCGGACCAGGTCGCTGACCCGCCTCAGGTCGGCACTGGCTGCGATCAGCGCCACGAGATCTGCGACGTGCTCTGCGGGCATATCACGCACCGGCAATCGCGCGCCGAGGAACGCGTCGAGATGTGTGGTGATAACCGCTGCGTGCGCGGCGGCGTCACCGCGGCATTCGTCGACTGCGTCCGAGAGATCCCGGGCCCACGCTGCGGGCGGCTCGCCTGACCGGTCGAACGCGTCCTCTGCCGGCGCGACGCGATCCGTCCACCAAGTGGCGGGCCGCGGCACGAACGGGTAGAATCCGCCGGGCCGGAACTTGGCCCCGACCACGCATCCGACGCCCTCGATGCGCATGCGAAACGTGCCGCGCACAACGCCCATCACCTCGGCCCGGCCGTCCTGGACCTGCAGGTGGAAGCATGGGTCGAGCAGCTGCGCGGCGGTGCGCGGCGGATGACCGCGGCGGTCCCAGCGCGTCACCCAGTAGTGGTCGACGAACCGGGCGAGCGCCGGCGACGGCGGACACTTGACGTGCTTGAACTGAGCCGGGCCCGCGCGCGCCACGGGCGGAAGCGACGGCGGCGCAGATCGTGGGCCGAGGCAGAGCGACATCGGGTGGGGCTCCGAATTCAGGGTACAGGGACGACGCCCGGGACGCTCCGCTGCGTCGGGTGGCGGGATTCTTCAAGACAGTGTCCGTGCGGGCTGCTATGCTGTAGCCGTGTGCTCGTCACCACGGTCCCGTAGGTGCTGCTATGCGCGTGCACACGGGATCTTCACCTACCCTGTACAATATCTCATGAACTCCATTCCGCCAATCCACGACGCCGGCACAACTGGCACCGAGCCCGAGCCCTTCAATGCGAGCATCCTCTCGGCGTCTTTGACGTGCACGGTACTCCAAACGAGCCTCGCATGGTATCGCGATGTCCTCGGGTTCACGGTGGCCCGCACGTTCGAGCGAGAGGGGACGCTGTTTGCGGCATCGCTCAGAGCCGGCGCCGTGCCGATCCTGCTCACGCAAGACAACGGCGCCAGGGGGTCGGACCGGGTCAAGGGCGAGGGCATCTCGCTGCAACTCACCACGGCCCAGAACATCGACGAACTGGCGAGGCGGGTTCGGGAGCGCGGTGGCAAGCTGGAGTCGGAGCCGGCCGACGTTATGGGTGCGCGCGCGTTTCGGTTGCGGGACCCGGACGGGTTCAAGCTGGTGATCTCGTCGGAGCGATAGCTCCGGAACGTTGTCTCTTGAAGCAACACTTCGCAACTCCAGGATGTGTTAGCGCACGATTTAGATTCTTGCAATGCCATCACGACGCGCCATCCTCTTCTCGGTGACCGCGCTCTTTGTGAGCGTTGTCTCTGGGGCATGCGGCGGACGCGGTGAGCGCGACCAGTCTGCACGCTACGAAGTGACAGGTCGTTTTCCGCATGATTCAACTGCCTACACTCAGTGCCTTCTGTGGGCTGACAGCGTTCTCTTCGAGAGTACGGGGTTGTACGGCCACTCCGAATTGCGACGCGTAGATCTTCGCTCGGGCCGCGTGTTGGCGGCCAAACCGCTCACGGCAGATCGGTTTGGCGAAGGGCTCGCGTTGCTCAAGGGCCGCCTGTATCAGCTCACCTGGAAAGAAGGCGTCGCGTATACTTACGATGCAGCCACGCTCGTGCCCCGAGATTCATTGCACTATGCTGGCGAAGGGTGGGGGCTCACAACCGATGGGACGTCGTTGATCATGAGCGATGGTTCCGATTCCCTTCGGGTCCTCTCACCCGCGACCTTTCAGGTGCAACGCGTCGTGCACGTTCGCTACGATGGCGCACCCATGTACCAGTTGAACGAGTTGGAGTATGCCAACGGCGAGGTGCTCGCCAACGTCTACCAATCCAACTGGGTGTTGCGGATCGATCCTGCTACAGGAACTGTGCGCGAGGCGATTGACTTCGCCGACTTGTATCCGGAGCGACCCGCCTCAGCGGAAGTCATGAATGGGATCGCGCTCGCGCCGGACGGTAAACAGCTATTACTCACCGGTAAGCTGTGGCCCGTGCTCTTTCAGGTCAGACTTGATGCGCCGCTGTAACGACGGGAACACTTGACGCCGATACTCTGAGTCGGGACGGCCCGGACGGCGTGCTGCATACATCCCGGCTCCTCCTCTCGGGAGCGCCCAGCACGTACTCACCAAACGCTCATGCGAGATCCACGCGTCATGCCGTCTCTCCAAAACCCGATTCCGCTTCCAGTCCCGTTCGCTGCTCTGGCGCCGGCTACCGCGCCGCAGGTGGTGCCGGCTGTCCGGGATCCCGCCCGGCTCCAAGCGCTGCGCCGCACCGCGCTACTGGACACCGCGGCCGAGCCGGCATTCGATAGACTGACGCGCCTGGCAAGCCAGTTGCTCGGCGTGCCAATCGCGCTCGTGTCGCTCGTCGACGCGGACCGGCAGTTCTTCAAGAGCTGCATCGGCC
>JBPCNJ010000102.1:0-6107 GCA_051001375.1 Gemmatimonadaceae bacterium | reverse complement strand
ATCACATGGCGTTGGATGTCGGCAACGCGATGGGTGCGGGTCAGTCGCTCACGCGCACACTCGGAATGACGCCGGGAAATATCTGCACGCCAGAGTATCTGGCGCAGACCGCGCGGGAAGTCGCCGAGCGGTACGGCATGCGCTACACGGCACTGGACAGAGCGGGGCTGGAGGCTGAGAAGCTGGGGTCATTCCTCGCCGTCGCGCAGGGAACGCCGCAGGAGCCGCGGCTCGTTACGATCGAGCACTCCGGTGGCAAGGCTGGCGACGCGCCAGTGGTGTTGGTGGGGAAGGGAATCTGTTTCGACTCCGGTGGAATTTCGATCAAGCCGGCGGCGGGAATGGAATGGATGAAGTTCGATATGAGCGGCGCGGGCGCGGTGATCGGCGCGATGGAAGTCGTGGGACGGATGAAGCTCCCGATCAACGTCGTCGGCGTTTTCGGCGCCACGACGAACATGCCGTCCGGGACCGCAATGAATCCTGGTGACGTCGTGCGCAGTCAACTCGGCAAGTATATCGAAATCGTCAATACCGACGCGGAAGGACGGCTCGTGCTGGCCGATCTCCTGTCGTACGTGCGCCGTTTCAAACCGTCCGCTGTAATCGACGCGGCCACGCTCACGGGTGCCTGCGTCATAGCACTGGGCCACACCGCGATTGGCGTTCTCGGAAGCGATCAGAAGCTGGTCGACGAAGTACTCGTCGCCGGCACGCGCTCGGGCGAACGCGGGTGGCAGCTTCCATTGTGGGACGAGTACGGCGAACTGATCAAGTCTGATGTTGCAGACATCAAGAATTCCGGCGGCCGCGCGGCGGGTGCGATCACCGCCGCGATGTTCCTCAAGGGATTCGCGGACGAGTATCCGTGGGTGCATCTGGACATCGCGGGTACCGCGTACTCCGAGACCGACCTGGGCTACATCCCCAAAGGCCCGACCGGAACTCCAGTCGGAATGTTCTTCGAATTTCTGCGCGCACGCGCGGGTCAGTGACATCGAGTAGCCGCATGCGCGGCGCAGCGTGCGTGCGGGTAGCGGCGATCGTGCTGGCGCTGCTGGGCACCGCATCCGGGACCGCGCACGCACAGTCCACCGCGTCCGACACGGTGCGGGACAAGATGGCGCCGCCCAAGCCACAACGCGCCGACAGCGTGCAGGCGCGTATGGGCCGCGGCGACGTGATGCCCTCGATCGAGATCGGTGATTCATATACTTTCGATCGGGAATCACTCTTTCGCACAGGCGCACTTACCGTCGGCGATCTGCTCGACCGCATTCCGACGATCACGGCGTTTCGATCCGGCTGGCTCGCGGCGCCGCAAACGGTGGCTTACGGCGGCGACTTCTCGCGCGTGCGGCTCTTCATCGACGGCATCGAGCTGGACGACCAACAAGCGCGCAACGGCGCGGCGCCGGACGTCCACTCGTTTCCTATCTGGGCGCTGGAGCGGCTGACTCTGGTTCGTACCGCGAGCGAGCTGCGGATCGAGATGCGCAGCTGGGAATATCGGCTCACGACTCCGTACACGCGTGTGGATGTACTCACGGGTGATCTGAGCACCAATTTGTACCGCGTGTTCTATGGAAAACGTTACTACAACGGGACAGGCCTGCAGATCGCGGGTCAGCAATATGGTGTCACCGACACGCGCTATGGCGGCGGCGGCGATCAGTTCACGTTCCTCGGCCGCTACGGTGTGGCGCGCGAACTGTGGAGTCTGGACGCTACAGCCATCCGCACCAACTCGACACGAACGGTTACGCAGCGTTTCTTCGGAGGTCAGTTTCTTCCGGCCTATCGCGCCGCGAACACGCTCGGCTACCTCCGCGGCGCGATCGGACGGGAGGGAAGCGGGCCCTTCGTCCAGGTCATTGCATCAACGCAGTTGCTGAAGGAATACAGCTCTCACCTCGACTCCGCCGCGGCGAGCCGGTTCGGCTTTCCGCGCGACACGGCGGACACACTGGCGTCCACGACGCAGTATGTCGCCACTGCTGGCTTCGATCAGTATGGTGGGCGCCTGCGTCTTATCGAGCGGTATCGCCGGCGGCTCGGCCGAGGGTATAGCTCGCCGAGCGCGACGTTTGATGTGACGCGCGGGCTGCTCGCGGTGAATGCGTTGGCCGAGCGCGACGAATACGGGGGTCTCACGCGGTTGGAGATCGGCGGCAAGCTGACGCCGTTACCATTCGTGAGTGTCGCCGGTTACGTGGGGCAGCGGACGCCATTCGGTGATCCCGCTCCGGAGCACATCCGTCAGCCAAGCTCGCGGTCCGCGCGGGTTGAGGGCGGGATACGGCTACTTAATGGTGGTCCGTGGGCAACGGTCGGGTTCGTGACGCGGGACACCGCCGTGCTCGTCCCGCCAACGGTGTTCGACAGCGCATTCATTTCGGTCCCGGTCACGCGCCAGAGCGGCGCGACACTCGGGCTCCGCGGCGGCCTGCCATACGGTTTCAGCATTGACGCCACAGGCACGAAGTGGCAGCACCCGGGGCCATACACGCCTGAATACCAGGCGCACGCTGATCTGCGGTACTTCACGCAGTGGCTGTCGCGCTTTCCGGCCGGGAACTTCTCGTTCCTGGTGCAGCCAACGCTGGACTACCGCAGCAGCGTAATCTTCCCCACGATTGATGCGGATCGAAGCACCATTCCGGCCAAGGCGTATTCGGTCCTGGTGGAGCTGCGGATATTGCGGGCGGTGATCAGCTACCAGCAGCGCAACATTACCGCGTTGCAGTACGATCAGGTCGCGGGATACCTGATGCCGCGACCACTCAGCGTTTACGGGGTGCGGTGGTATTTTCTTAACTGACCGGGGTGGCTGCTCCGCGCAGCGGGGCACTCGATCGGGCACGCCGGACTCGTCTTAGTTTGACAAAGTTGTTGCGCCACAATAACTTAGTCGGCTACACATGATTACGAGCATGACCGGTTTCGGCACCGCCGAAGGGAGCTTTGGCGGAGCGCGTCTCAACGTCGAGATTCGCGCGGTGAACCACCGGTTTTTCAATCCGTCGATCAAGTTGCCCAGTGCGATGATGCGCTGGGAGGGCGATGTGCGCGAGGCGTTGCGTCGCCGGTTTGCTAGGGGCCACGTGACGCTCACGGCCCGATTGGAGCGCGACGCGGACCATACGCTTTTCATCGACGAGGCGCGCTTCGGAGCGTATGTGGAGCAGCTTCGCGCCTTGGGCGACAGGTTCGGTCTGGCCGGCGGGGTGGATGTCGCGACGGTGATGCGGCTCCCCGAAGTCATGACGTCGGGCGCTCAGGACGTGCATGACAGCGTCGCGTCGGGGTCGCTGGACGAATTGCTCCCGATCGTGGAGGAGGCCGCGGCTGCGCTGGACGCGATGCGGCGCGTGGAAGGGCGCACGATCGCGGAGTTCCTGAGCGAGCATCTCAATGTCGTAACGACTGCGCTTAATCGTGTCGAGGAGCGTGCGCCGGTTCGGTTGAGGGAGCAGCGCGAGCGGTTGCGCGCATCTGTAATCGAGCTCGCCGCGGGGGTTGCGGTCGATCCGCAGAGGCTGGCGCAGGAGGTCGCGATCATCGCTGACCGGCTGGACGTTTCTGAAGAACTGAGTCGTTTTCGGGCACATATCGCTGCCTTTCGCGCGACGTTGGAAGCGCCCGGCGACTCTGGGGTTGGCAAGCGACTTGGCTTCTTGTTGCAGGAGATGTTGCGAGAGGCGAACACGACGGGAAGCAAGGCGAATGACGCCGGGATTCTCGCGGATGTCGTCAGCATCAAGGAAGAGCTGGAGCGCCTGCGGGAGCAGAGCGAGAACGTGGAGTAGTGCCGTTCCCGATCATTCTTTCGGCTCCGTCCGGAGCCGGCAAGACGACAATCACGCGGCGGCTGCTGGAGTTGAGGTCGGACATCGGCTACTCAGTGTCAGCAACGACGCGGGCGCCGCGCCCGGGCGAGACAGACGGGGTCGCGTATCACTTCATGTCTTCGGCGTCGTTTTCGGGATCGGTAGCGGCGGGCGAGTTCGCGGAGTTCGCGCAGGTGCACGGCAACATGTATGGCACACTACGCCGAGAGGTGGAGCGTGTGATAGAATCGGGTCGGCACGTGGTGATGGACATCGACGTTCAGGGTGCGGCTCAGTTCGTTGCCGCTTTTCCAGACGCTGTTCGCATCTTCGTGTTGCCTCCATCGGGCGAGATACTGGTGTCGCGTTTGCGCGGGCGCGGGACGGAGGATGCAGCAAAGATTGCGACGCGGTTGCGCGACGCGATCGTCGAGCTAAGGGTGATGAATGAGTTCGAGTATGTCGTGGTGAACGACGACCTGGAGCGCGCAGTCGCACAGGTCTCGTGCATCATCGACGCCGAGTCCTTGCGCCGGGTACATGCCCCCGCAACGGCGCGCGTCGCGGCGGAGATAGTCTCCGTGCTGAACGCGGAAGTAAGTCAGATTGAAGTAAGTCACATACAGGAGAAATAAAGCAATGCGAGTTCACACACCTGACGAGATCGCGAAGCACGCGACCAACAAGTACCTCGGCGTTCTCGTCGCGGCCAAGTTCGCGCGCGTGCTGAATGAGTTCCCGCGCGACCGGTCCGCACCTGGCGAGAAGAAGCTGACCACTCGCGCTCTGGAAGAGTTGTCCGAGGGCGACATATCCTATCACGTGGTTCCGCGCCGCCGCGCGGAGTAATCACGGCTGACTTACGCGGTCGCCGCGTAGTTCTTGGCGTCACCGGCGGGATCGCAAGCTACAAGTCCGTGTTGCTGGCGCGGCTGTTGACGCAGCGCGGCGCCGCGGTCGATGTAGTGATGACGAGGAGCGCGTGTGAGTTCGTGGGGCCGATAACGTTCGAGGCCGTTACTGGGCGACGCGTGCACAGTGACATCTTTGCGACGGGCGACGCACTGGCGCACATTCGGCTCGCGCGTTCGGCGGAGTGCATCGTTGTCGCGCCGGCCACGGCGGATTTCATCGCCCGCGCCGTACACGGCCGCGCGGACGATTTGCTTGCGGCCATGCTGCTCGCGGCCGAGTGCCCGGTGCTGCTCGCGCCCGCAATGAACGACCGGATGTGGGCGCACGAGCAAACGCGCCGTAACGCGGCACATGCACGTGAGATCGGATACACGGTTCTGGATCCAGACAGCGGTCCGCTCGCGTTCGGCGAGGGGGAAGGGCCGGGGCGGCTGCCGGAGGCGGAGACTATCGCGGCCCAAGTGGAGCGGCTGTTGTCCGGGCCGTCGCCGCTCAGCGGCCAGCGCGTTGTGGTGACCGCCGGAGGAACGCGTGAGCCGATCGATCCGGTGCGCTTCATCTCCAATCACAGTTCGGGGAAAATGGGCGTCGCGCTCGCAGCGGCCGCGTTCGCGCGTGGCGCTCACGTCACGCTGATCGCGGGGTCCATGGAAGTGTCGCCGCCGTCCGGAGTGGACGTTGTGCGCGTAGTAACCGCGGCTGATCTGGAACGCGAGCTACGCATTGCGCTCCCGCGGACGGCTGTTCTGATCATGGCGGCGGCACCCGCGGACTTCCGTCCAGCTGCGGTGGCCGACCGCAAGATCAAGAAAGGAGCGCGACCTACATGCATCGAGTTGACTGACACGCCGGATATTCTCTCTGGCACTCGTGCTGATCGACCTGGCGGAATGATTGCTGTGGGCTTCGCGTTGGAGACGGACGACCTGGTCGCGAACGCGCGCAAAAAGCTGGAAGGAAAGGGGCTCGATCTGGTGGTGGGCAATCGCGCAGGCGTAACGGGCGAGGGCTTTGGCGCGGAGACTAACCGGGTCACGCTCGTATCGGCTGAGGGCGCGGAGGAACTGGCGCTCGCGTCCAAGCGCGAAATAGGTGAGCAAATTCTGGAGCGGGTGGAGGCGCTGTTGAAGGGACGCTAGAGCAAGACTGCGCGCGTATCTGGAGCAGCGGCGCGAGCTGGGCGAAGGAGAGTTCGTGCTGGACGGCCTTAGCGTCGATGATGCGATGTCCGCGATTGACGCCCTGCGCACGCGGTCGGCGCCGATGCGGGCTCAAGTGCGCGAGGCTCGGCCGGATGCCGCCTTAGCAGCGCCACCTGCCGCGCCGGCGCAAGCGCCACCCGCGCAGGTGCCCGCGAACCCG
>JBPCNJ010000101.1:0-3306 GCA_051001375.1 Gemmatimonadaceae bacterium | reverse complement strand
GCGCGAACTAAGCGGCCCACATCGATGTACCGTTTTGGTGATGGCAACTGCGCTCGGTAGAAGCGGCTCATGAGAGTTCCGGGCACGACGTTGAGGTGTCTTCCCATCTGCCGAACGCTCGCAACGTAAGGACGATGCGTGAACAGGACCTCGAAGAATTTCCAGCAGTCCGGCGCGGCACCGGCGAGATCGAGATCGAGCGCGCCAAGGGTCTGGCGCTGAACATCGGTGGAGCGCTCGTGCAGCAGGAGATCACGCAGCGAACTCCACCCGGATGAGAACCGTGCGTCGATCAGCGTGCGAACGCCAACTCGCCCGAGCTCTAACACCGATTGCGGCGTCGACCGCTGGACATCGGTGAGGAGAGCGAAGGTGGGAATACGCGGGAATTCGCGGACCATCGCCGCCATGTGAGCGATGCTTGCGGGATCGTAGCGAGCGACGGATACCAGAACGGCATCCACTTCCTGAGCCCGTACGTCACGCGTCATCTCATCAACGGAGGCACGGTGCACGACCGCGAAAGCACCCTCGGCGGCCACGTCAACGCGGACGCGCTCCAGCGGTGTGAGCATTGTGGCGATGGTTGGCGGCGTATCACGGGAAGGTGCGGCCGCACGGGAGAAATGGTTTGTGGCGGAGGGACGAGCGGGGCTGGAATTGGTACGCATGGTGAAGCTCAAGGGGATGAGTGTGGCACAAGTGGCACGAGTGAGAAGCGCGCGTACTGTAACCGCACCGATCACCACGCTATCACCGCAGAGTTACCACTCTATCACCACTACGTCATCAGAAGATCACCACCGAGCCAGTGGCAGTCTCACAAGCATCACCAGCGTCACTCTGTCATTACATTGCGGCAGTGCTACCGGCCGGACGGTCGCGATATAGTATCCCAAAGATACTATCCGAGGAAAGTCCGGGCTCCATGGACACGCTGCCAGGTAACGCCTGGGCGCGGGGTGCGTAAGCGCTCCGTGACGGACAGTGCCACAGAAAATAAACCGCCAATGGTTGGTTCTCCAACATTGGTAAGGGCGAACCGGCGAGGTAAGAGCTCACCGCGCACGTGGCAACACGGGCGGCAAGGTAAACCCCAGTGGGAGCAAGGCCAAATAGGCGGCGAGGGGCGTCCACTCCGACAGAGACGCCGCGGGTAGGCTGCTGGAGCGCGTGGGTGACTGCGCGCCGAGAGAAATGACCGTCACGATGTGTCCCTTGGGCGCGTCGGACAGAACCCGGCTTACAGGCCGGTAGCACTCTTCAAACTGCTGTATGAACTCGTTGCATAAACTTGTCGCCGGACTTGCTGTCGCATTTGCGGCGGCCGCGTGCGCTTCCACTCCGGGGCCAGCTCCATCGCCGAGCCCGGAACAGCGGCCTCCGTCTGCTTCTCCGGTGATACCGCCGATCACTCCCGCGCCAGTGGAAGCCATTCGCGGTGGATCGTGGTCATTCAGCTACGCGCCCGGGACATACACGTATACCATCGCTACTGAGGCTGTGGTGACACCGCTCAGCGATACGACACAGAAGCGCGCTGCACCAACTTCACCCGAGCGCGCGACCATCACGGTGAGTGCCGATGGGGTCGTACAGGTCATCTCGCCCCAGCCCAGCGCCACCGGCGTCTGTGACGCGTCGGCAGCTGCTCTGACGCGCGCGCAACAGCTAATCCCGACACTTCCAGCACAGCTTACGGGCGGTGAGAGCTGGTCCGATTCCACCACGACCGACGGGTGTCGGGGATCCGTTCCAGCGACGTCGCGCGTGGCACACACATACACGGTGCTAGGAGATACCATCCTGCCCGGGGCCAATGCGTTGCACGTGCATCGCGACGATATCATATCCGCCACCGGAGAGGGAGCAGCGGGACAGCACCGCGTCCTCATATCCGCCACGGGAACAGGAAGTGCCGAGCTATTCTTTGACGTCGCGACCGGACGATTTCTGGAATCGGACGGAGTGCAGAACAGCACCGTGGATATCAACACATCGGGAAGAATCACCCGATTTGCGCAGCGCGTGAGCCAGCGCGTGGCGCTTACAAACAGTCCGTAGCGATTCGTAACGGGTGGCTTCAACTGCAACGCCACGTTGGCGGGCGGGCACTAGGCCTTGTACCTGCTGGGCCGGCGGGGTATCAGTCGTCCACGTTCATTAACCACCGAAACAACTAATCCATCAGCCGCAGCGGCATCACCAGGCACATGTAAGATCCCGGATCGCTCCAGGCTTCGGGCTCAATGGTGGCGGCGCGCTCGGGGGCTCTAAAGGTGAGCTTTACCTCATCGGTCGGCATGTACCGGAGGATCTCGAGCAGATACGCGGCGTTGAAGCCGATCTCGAGCGGATCTCCATCGTAGCGGATGGGGAGCTCATCCTGTGCCTCGCCCAGATCCGGGGTGGTGACGCTGAACTTGAGCATGCCGGAGTTGAAGCCCATGCGGATGCGATGGGTCTGATCGCTGGCGATCACCGACATGCGCTTCAGTGCGCTGGTAAGAGCACCCTTGTCGGCTACGGCGATCTTGTCGTTATCGCGCGGAATAACCTGGTCGTAATTAGGGTACGGCCCTTCGATGAGGCGGGAGAAGACCGAGGTGATTGGCGATCGGAAACCGATGTGGTTTTCGCCCTTGGCGACCTCCAGCTCCTCTTCGGCCGGAAACAGCCTACGTACCTGTTCGAGCGCCTTGGGCGGGACGATCAGGTCGCTCGCCGGCGCACTACTGGCGACGATGGGCGTCTCCATCTTGGCAAGGCGGTGGCCGTTGGTCGCGACCATACGCATCTGTTCGGGGCGCAGCTCCCACAGAACACCGTTCAGAATCGGGCGACTCTCCTCGTTAGACACGGCGAAGGATGTCGCCGCGATGAGCTTCTGCAGATCGCCCGACCTGATGCGCCAGCTCTCGTTGAACCGAACGGCGGGAAAGGTGGGGAACTCGTCGCGCGGAAGTCCCAGCAGCTTGAACTTGGACCGACCACACTCAAGCGTGATCCGCTGCTCGCCTAAGGCAGCGATTTTGACCGGGGCAGGCGGGAGCTCTCGCGCGAGCTCGCTGAGCTTCTTAGCCGGTATTGTGACCGCGCCAGGGGTCTCCACATCGGCGGCCACCTCGGTACTTACGGCGATGTCCAGATCGGTCCCGGAGAGACGGATGCCGCGATCAGTGGTTTCGACCAGGATGTTGGCCAGGACCGGGAGCGTGGTCTTCGTGGGAATGCTCGCCGAGACGGCGTTGAGCCCTTCCTGGAGCTTCTCACGAGAGATCGTAAAGCGCATCCGGTTTCCTGAGT
>JBPCNJ010000100.1:0-15852 GCA_051001375.1 Gemmatimonadaceae bacterium | reverse complement strand
TGTTGTCCCCGAGCCAGCGCGAGAACTCCTTAGCCTTCTCAATAACCGCGAGTACCGCGTTGCCGATACCGTCCCCGATCCTACCACCGATCTCGTTCACAACGTCGAGCAGAGTCTTGAAGGCTGTGTCGATCCTGGCGTTGTCCAAGTCGAACACGCCGGCCAGCGCCTTGTTGAGGCCGTCGCGCAAGTTGTTGAATAGACTCGCGGTGGCCGCTCCGCTAAAGACCTGTGCGGCTTCCGTCACGTTGGAGACAGCACCCTGGTACGTAGTAGCCACCCGAGCACCAGCGGTGCTAAACGCTTCCATCCGTGCGGTCAGATATTCGACCACGGTGCCGTTTGCTTTGGCCGCTGCTACCTGAGCATTGGTGATCTGTAGTGCGGTCGCGACACGCGAGTTGCGGTCGATGGTACCGTCCAAGATCGAGCGCACTTCCTGTGAAAGCTGATTGAGCGGAACGCCCAATGTTGTAGCCGCCTGAACGGTCGAAATCGTGATTTTCCGAATGCTGTCGAGTGAAAGCCCAGCGGAAAGCCCGGCACCCACCGCCTGCTGGAAGGCGACGATCAGCTCCGAGGTTGTTGCCGCCGTCTGAAGGCCAGCGATCCGTAACTTGTTTACCTGATCCGTACTCAAGCTCATCGCTACATCAAGTGCGCGAGAGCCGGTGACGACATGCCCGGACGCGTCCGACAGCTTGGACTCGGCGGCGATCAAAGACGCGATGCCGAGCGTTGACGTTTCGATTGTCTGATTGAACTCGAGCCCGGTACTTATCGCGCTCTTGAGTGCTTGGAATCCGGCAAAGGCTGCGACAGCGCTTATTGCGGCGGACTCAAGCTGTCGGACAGCCGACGTTGCCGCGTCAAACGGCGCGGTATCGACTTTGGGCGTGAAGTCCAGGCCTCGAACCGTCTTGCCCACGTCCGCCATGCGAGAGGCGAACTTTTGCGCCATGCTCACGCCGTTGTCAAAACCGGGCCTGAGCTTGCTGATGTCGGCCGCCACTTTTACGACGAGCGATGCGATGGTCGTTGAAATCTCGGCGTAGGGCAAACAAAAAAGCGGGCCGCGCACTCGTTTCTGAGTGTCACGGCCCGCTTTCTGTGCGGTGATATTATGTGCTTCGGCGCTGGTCCTACATCAAGTTACGGCCTGAACGCGGTGCGGTCAATTCTGCCAAGAAGTGATAATGCCGTCTTCAAGGTAGATGTACGTAGCCCCGGATATTGGCTCACCGTAGATCCACTGCTCGTGTGTGCCGTAGCGTGTCACTGTGCGATTTACGTCGTTGGGCGCCCCTAGCGACGCACGTAACTCCACTGCGGTCATTCCCATCCCGAAGCGGTGACATGCAATTGTGGCGATCGCCTGATCATTCCATTCGTCGTGCTGCGATACTAGCCTTTTAACACGAGCGGACTGCGAACTGCTACATAACGATGTCGCGGCCGCCTCGATTGAAGCTACCCGGTCCTCCGCTGTCCTCGCGACTTCCGGCGGCGGCGGCGGAGAGACGGTAGAATCTGGACGTGCCTGCACTACGGGTGCGGGCGCCGCGCTCTCGCTGAAGTGGTTGATGGTCACTAAAACGGCAACGACCACAAAGATCGCAACATAGACCGGCCGAAACACGGTTGGCCGCCTGTCGGTTGGCCCTTTCGGTGCAGACGGGTCTAAAGTCGCCATCCCGAAAGCTGCCACTCTCGGCTACGGACAGCAAGAGAGATAGCGGCGCGAAGGAAAGCGAAACGGCTACGAGCGTCTGAGCACCCGTAGCCGTTTGCAGGAAATCCGGTGGTGTGGCTGAGCCAGGCTTAAGGCGTCCGACTGTCAATCGGGAGCACGGTGTTAACCCACCGTGCCGCGGGTCCGAATCCCGCCACCACCGTCCTTCCTACCAAAGAAATATCGTCTCGTGGTGCCCGGACAGCAAGAGAGGGCCTGGCTAAACACCAGGCCCTCTGAGCCCTGCGCTGCAAAGCCCCGCCCCGCCAAGCCAGGACACGCCCCACCCCGCCATGCCTATCCCCGCCATGCCTGCCAAGATTCTCCCCCAAAGGGGACGGCCTCTCAGACCATGAGAACCGTACTACGCCGATCGTTTCCGCTTCGGTTCCTGCGTTCGTTCAATCAGATCGCCCGGCTCCAATCCGAGGATGTCGCTCAGCGCTTCGAGTAATTGCGCGTCAAAGTATTTCACCGCCCCCCGCTGGCGCACTAGGCGGTATGCAGTAGAGAGCGAGATCCGTCCATCCGATGCCTTGACTAGCCCGTATGCGGTTAGCGGTGGCTTGTGCTCGGTGAGCAGTTCGGGCAATCGGAGTCGGAGCACTTCGGTCATAATCGTAAACTATCCCGCGTTCGGCAATTGTCAACTCTGGCATATCCCACTGTTGACATATGCTAGATGTAGCATTATAATTAGATAAGAGAAAGGGCCAGCCGCTTTATCCCCGCTAAGAGATGCGACTGACCCTCCAATGCCCACCCGAAGGAGGACTACCCAATGTACCCAGTTTTCTACACCCAGGCTACACCGTCCCGCGAAGTGCTCACCGCCGAGCGTCAGATCGTAGCGGAAGAGGGCTACCTGACCGTCAGGAGCTTCCAGTATTCCACGTTCGCGGATGCTGACCGCGCGCGTCGTACCGAAGCTGAATACCGGGTGCGCGAGGCTGATCGTATGGCGCATCTGTAAGCCGCCTGCGCATGGGGCGGCGATGGGAGCGGCTCAGACGAGTCAGCGGTCGAGATTGGCGGTCGTCGGGTCCACGCCGATGGCTGTGTCGCCGAGTTCGATGCCTTTATTGCGCAAGACGATCACATGCATCTTCAGGAGGCAGCATAATGGCCGCAAAGAAAGCAGCAAAGCCGACAGACACGCCGATCGAGTTGCCACCGCTCGACGTTCGGATGCTCACACTTTCCCTAGTCGGCGACTCGCCGCTGATTTGCAACGCGTGGAGCGAGAAAGCAAAGCGTCAAATGCTCTCCAAGCAAATGAAGGAAGCGAAGCAGGGGAGGGCGGCCAAGAATCCCGAGCAGGACTACTTGGAGTCGCTTTACCCGCTGCCCGATGGCGGCTACGGCTTCCCGGCGGTCGGCTTCAAGAGTGCAGCCGTGGACGCCTGCTCACACATCGAGGGCGTCACGAAAGTCTCAGCCCGCGGCGCGTTTCACATTATCGGCGACATGGTGACAATCGACGGAGTACCCAGCCCACGCGAAGACATGGTACGCGTCGGCATGGGGACGGCCGACATTCGGTATCGCGGCGAGTTCAGGGCGTGGAGGGCGAGTATCACAGCGCGGTTCAACGCTTCGGTTATTAGTCCCAGTCAGATCGTGAACCTGTTCAACGTCGCAGGGTTCGCGATCGGTGTCGGAGAATGGCGACCGCAGCGCGATGGGTCATTCGGTATGTTTCACGTAGCAACCGACAAGGAGGTCGGAGCATGATCTACCAGTGGAAGGACGGGTTCCCGACTCACGGCGCCGATGCTCAGGCGGTTGGCGCAAGGCTGGAATCGTTGCGCGAGTGCCACCAGGGGAAGCTGACACCCGAGGCGATCGTGAGCGATGCGGCGAAACCGAAGAGCCCGATGCACTCGCTCTTTGAGTGGGACGATGAATCGGCCGCGACCGAGTACCGACTCGAACAAGCGCGGGCACTCTTGCGCGCGATCGTGACTACGGTAGTAGGTGCGCACCGGACAACCCCGACACGCGCATTCGTGGCAGTTAAACAAGAGGGCGACAAGGGGAAGTCTTACACTTCGATCGGCGTGGCGATGGCGAGCCCTGTACTTCGTTCTCAAGTACTCAATGCAGCGAAAGCGGAACTGGCGTCTTGGCGCACCCGTTACCGTGACCTTGAGGAATTGACTGCGCTATTTGAGATAGTCGATGAACACCTTCGGCTCAGCGCGTAAGCGTTGAGGCCGGTCGCTACGGTGACGAATCTTGGCAGGCATGGCGAGTCGGGGCGAGGCTGGGCGAGGCGAGGCGCGTTGTGGCAAGGCGAGGCGCGTTGTGGCACGGCGGGCATGGTACGGCTTGGCGAGGCGGGGCTTTGCAAGGCGGGGCTAGGCAGGGCCAGGTGAGGCATGGGTAGTAAACGAGGGCTGGGGATCACTCCCCAGCCCTCGTCACGTCTAACCCTTCTTCCGGTCCTCGGCCTCGATCTGGAAATAGGCCATCAGTTCAATGAGTGCCTGCGTGGTTCCCAGTCTGTCCAGTAGCTCATCCGGCGTACAGTGCACGTAGTTCATAGCGCACGACACGGCGAACATCCGCATCGGGCGCGCTCTTAGTTTCCCGCCAGCTCCTCAACGTCGGCGTCAGAGATCCCCGATAGCCTCTGCGCGGCATCGTAGATACGCTGTAGGTCCGCGCCGGGCAGATCACCCAACGTGTCGGCGTCGGCGTCGGTAAAGATCAGCTTCCCGGCTTCGTCCACGATGGACCTTGCGGCCAGCCGTGCCCGAATGTTGGCCGTCGCCACACGCTGATGTTTCCCCGATCCCACGATCAGGCTTGCGTCGAAAGCGTCCTTTTCTTTCGCCGTCAGCGCCTGCACCAGGACGTGAGATCCGAACGCCTCGACCCGTTCCACCGCGCGTGGTTGTGCGCGCAGGGCCAGGATCGCGTCACGCCCTAGTACCGCTCCTGCTGTTTCGTTCTCTCCTTCCATACTCAAGTCTCCTTAATGGTTAAGCAATCGGCCCGGTACCGACCATCACGGCGTTGTCGTTGGCCTCGAACGCGAACGAGATATTGCCGAAATCGTCCGGTTTGAAATCCGAGTCGCCCGAACCGCAAAGCACCGACTGCGAGTATCCGTTCGTGCCATCGAACGTGACCTTAATATTGAACGCGGTGTTACTCGCCTTCAGTGCCAGCACTCGAAGCTGGCCCGCATCGGTGGGATCGAACAGCCCGGCCATATTGATCGTCTCGTCCAGCGGCCCGGTCGATTTCACCTGCGTTGCGCGCATGAAAAGGGCCTTCTTCGTGGACGACCGGCCCGATTTCCGCGAGTACGTGTCCATCCCGCCGATATTGACGAACGTTCCCGCGGTCGCGGTTTCGACCTGAAGCGTGACCGCTGTTCCCTGTACGAATGCCATGATGTTTTACTCCTCGCCTTCGCCGGCGCTGGTTATGGTGTTTGTGTGGTATGGTCTGTCGTGGGCGTGCTGGGAGCGCCAGACCTTGCCGGCGATGGTGCAGGTGTTCCTGGTGATGCTACTTCTGGTTCTGGTGCCACTTCTGGTGGTGGCGCTTCCGCTTCCTTGATCTGCTCGAGTGTTGGTGCGTTCTGCTGCTCGAGCGCCTTCCGCGAGTCGTCGCGCATCTGCTCGTACATCTCGCGCGCTCCCTTTGCCGCTTCGGCTACGTCGGGGTGTTCGGCAACGTGTGCATCGAGCGCGGCCAGATTGCGTTCGGCGTCCCGGATACGGTTCTCGTGCTCGCCACGTCCGACGTGCTCCTCGGTCTGCACAACGCCATTCGTGGTCGGCGCGGGCATGTCAGCGCCCGAAGGAATCGTCACGGGCGTGGTACTGGTTCCGACACCCGTAACGCCGGCCGTTCCGTCGACCGTTGGAGTTGTACCAGTGTTCGGTGCGGTCATGTTTGCGGCTCCAGCGTCGGTTGAGTGGTTTGTGCTTCTGGCGACGGCGATCCTGCTTGCGCCGCGCGTTCGATCTTCGCCATGAAGGTCTTCGGTAGCTCCGGCGCTGCGTCCGGCTGCGATGCTCCAGCGCGCGACTCGTGATAGAGTCGCAAGGCCATCGCCGCGGCGTCACACGCCTGCTTGGCCGACATCACGGCACTGGACAGCATCGAGAGCATGGGGTCCATCTCGCGGCGCGCGTTCGGACTGTCGCTCATGCGACCGCCAGCGTCAGTTGTGATTGAGCGTCGGCGATCCGCTTGCGGGCAATCTCGACGTATGCGGCCTCGCGCTCGATACCGATGAAGCTGTAGCCTTGCTGTAGTGTGCCAATGCCGGTTGATCCACTCCCCGCGAATGGGTCGAGGACAACCCCGCCGGGTGGAGTAGTGAGCCGAGCAAGCCACCGCATGAGCGCGAGGGGCTTGACGGTCGGGTGGGTGCATCGCTCACCATTCAGCCCCGCGTTACGCTCGCTCTGGCTCGCTTTCGCACAGTAAAAGAAGCGCGATGCGCCGCCCGTATCGGATGGCGCGGGGGTGACGATGCCGCCGCCGAAGCCGGAGCGCGATAGGTACGCACCGGCGCCGCCGTGATTACCAACCGCCCCGCTCTGTCTGTCCAACAGCTCCGCGGCGCATTCGTCCAGCACCACGTTCGCAGGCCATCGGCCGACACGAGGGTTACTGCCTGCGAGGATAGAAGGGATGCCCTTGCCCGCTCCGTAACAGCGGGGTACGTCATTGCGCCCACCACCATGCGCCGAAAGAACTTCTGTCCCGATCCTGCATCCGTCGATATTCAGAGCGCCCGTGCCGTGCTCCTGCACGTTCGCGGCGACTGTTCCGATCAACGGCTTGCGTGCTAGGATTATTGGCTCGAAGCTCGGCTTAAGAGCAGTCCCAAATCCGTCCCATTGGCGCGCGGCGTCAGTGGCAGGGGCGGTCGTGGTGGCCCCGTTGTCCGCCTTTAGCTTCCCGCCGCCGCCCGGCTGTCCGGCGAGCAGGTGCTTATCACGGTTCGGGCGATGTTTCGCAGCATCAAACCCGATTACCTCCCGCTCCGCGCCTGCGGCCTTGTCGATGGCCTTGCTCACATCGAGCGATTTCGGAAATCCTTGCCCGTGCAAGAACATGAGGCAATCGCGGATCTCCCAGCCCGCATCTTCAATCGCGCACGTCAGCCGATGGAAGGTGCGCGTGCCGCCGAACGCGACGAGATACGCGCCGGGTTTCGCCACGCGCAACGCTTCGGCCCACGTCTCAGGCCGGAATGCGACATCTCCGCCATCCCACGCCTTGCCCATAAAGCCGGCAGACTTACGCCGCGACTCGCTGCGCTGCCGGCCAGTTCTAGCGTCAATGCTGCCGCTCTTCCCCTGAAAAGTCCGCGCGATGTCGGTTAGGTGATACGGCGGATCGGTGACGATGGCGTCCACGCTGTCAGCGTCAAGCGTCGGCATCACTTCTAGGCAATCGCCGTGGTGGATGATTGCGCTCACGTGACCGCCTCCGCGCGGACTGCGTACCGCGCAACGCCGTGCGCCGTCAGGCCGTCAGGATCGGCCAGCACCGTCGCCAAGATCAGCGTACCGCGTAGCATTGAAGCGGTACCAGCCAGCGGTAGCGCACGGCCATGCAGCAACACGTACAGCGCCATGTAGATCGCCAACACGCCCGACTTGCCGGGCTTGCGTGACCAGATATGGATCGTCTCAACGGACGACGTGCCGAAGCGATTGAAGTGCGAGCTCGCCGACTCGCTCATGTCACCCAACGTGATGTAGTCGAACGGTGACTTGGGCGGTGCGACGAGGCTGTACACCTTGCCACCGGCGAGCAACGTCGCGAGCGTGGCGTCCGTCTCGATAGCCGCGGCAAGCGCGACCTCGACCGGCCAGGCAAAGCTTCGCGGATCACGTGCGGTGGGCGATGTCATTGGGGCGGTCATCGCGTCCCCAACCGTGATATGGCGGCCTTGATGGCGGTACCCAGATCGTCGGCGTACGTGACGCTGTACTCGTCGTATGCAGGGGCGAGCGACGGCTGTGCGGCCTGGCGTGTCGTCCCCCATTCCACCCACACCGGGTAGAACGGATGCCCGGCCTCGTAGAAGTCCGTGGCGTCCCAGCCGACCTCGAATGCCAGACCGGACGGCGTGTACACGTCCTTTACGTGTTCCGCCATGAAGCCGGTGTCATACGCGCACGTCGCCTGTGTGCGCTCCCGGATGTATTTACCGGCGCGCTGATTCACCGCTCGTACAGCGTTCTTCACCAGCGGATCGGCTGCGTAGATATTGGCGACCAATCCTTCGACGCCCTGCACCGATAGCTCGAACCGCGCATTTACGGCCATGCTACTGACCTGCCACGGCGGTAGTAGCGGCGCACAGCGCTTTCCGCATGGTCTCGGTCGCGATCGGGGCTAACACACCGACCACCGTAACGGTCACGGTGAACGGATTGCCGGCGCCGTCGAGACCGGAGACGGTAAGCCGATCATCCTGG
Organism: Gemmatimonadaceae bacterium; assembly: GCA_051001375.1. Lineage (GTDB taxonomy): Bacteria > Gemmatimonadota > Gemmatimonadetes > Gemmatimonadales > Gemmatimonadaceae > Fen-1247. The sequence continues at coordinate 7,659 of JBPCNJ010000100.1, read as the reverse complement.
CGTACGTCGGTCCCAGCATCGAACACGACAACCGATTGCACAACGGCCTCGAGCTGGTCGGCAATCAACCGCTCACCGGCACTGTGGCCCGCGATCGATCTACGGCACGGCACGCCGACAGCGACCACAGTGTATGACCGCTGAGTGATCGCGCCCGCACCCCGCGTGTAGCCCGGTCGCTCGACCAGGGCCGTGTGCGGTAGGTTTGCCGTGTTCATAGCCCGGAACTGCGCGACCGCGTCGGCGGGGAATAGTGATGTGCCCACGTTATCCGCCCGCTACCAACTGATCCGCGTCGGGACTGCTCCCGAGCGCGAATAGAACTCGTCTGATGTCGCCGGATCAGCCACCGGCAACAGCGATTGGTACTCCGCGCGTTTCAGGTCTGAGAGCGCCTTGAACTCCCTGGCCTGCGCGACGGCAAACGTCATCGACCCTTGGTCGGCGAACGTCGTGGAGATTGGAGCCGCCGCCATCCGGCGATACACAGCGGCGTAAGCCTCCGCATAGGCATAAGCGCGCCTTGCGCGGTCTGCCTGCTGGTCGGGTAACGCTACTGTCGAATAACTAACAAGCCTGTCCGTGGCATCGCTCAGATACCGGGACAGACGCACCAGTAGCGAGGTGAGGTCGTCGCTCGGGAAAAGCGACGGCTCCAACTCGCCTACTGGTGCGATCAGGTCGGACGCGGCTACTGCCATTTACCGATACGCTCTTTGCGCTGTCGGTTAACGGATTCCAACGATCGACGCCACGGCTTCGGGCTCCGTGATAATTGGGAGCGAGGTCTGCCATGCTTCGCCGTCCACGCGGGGCGGCTTGTTGTCTTTCGGGTAGACCTTGATGACGCGACCCGGCGTGCCCTGACCCGCGGCGCGTCCCACACCCGCGTAACCCAGCGTGTCCTCGATCGTCTCGAACTGGCCGTCGCCCAGATCGATCGTTTCGTTCCGGCCCGTGGTCCCGATCAGGACCGCGGCGTCGCGGTCGAGGAAGAAGCCGGACCCTTCCTGCGTGCGGTACTGGAGATCGTATAGCTCGATCGTCGGGAGCGCGTCCTGCTGAAGCTGGCCGTTTACTTCCTGGAGCGTTGCACGGCCCGTCGTTCCGCGAAGCTGTCCGGCGGCCGTCAACACCGCGCGTCCCACGCGAGCGCGAACGGTGGCGTTGTTGGCCAGCTTCGAGAACGCCGACCGACCCATGATGAAGCGGTTGGGCGTGATCCCGTGGTCGCTCATCGCCTGTGCCAATGCGAAGATCTGAACGAACGGATCGGTGGCGTCCAACGTCCACGCGTCGGTCGCCGTGAGGCGAAGCTCCGGGATCGAGGGATAGTTGACTACCTCCTCGTAATTGTTGTCGCCGGTCAGGGTGACACGAGCATGGACCAGCGCTTCCCATCGTGCCTTCTCGATCTTTTCGACCAGGGGCAGGTTGAGCGTCGCATCGACCCAGTTGGTCATCTGGACGATGGCCGCCATCGATTCCACGGAACCGGTGGTGTTCTGGACCACAACGCCCTGCATCAGCTTCACTAGCTGGTCGTAATCCCGGCCGGTGAGCTCGCTGCCAATGTCCTGATCGGCCAGATTGACGGGGAACGATCCGGTCAGGGTAGAGCCTTTCTTCTGTACCGCCGAGTAGCGCGAACCGTCGTTTGCGACAACGGTGCGCCACGAGATCTTGTCCTCGATGAACTGATTTACGTCGACCAGTCGCTCGGGCAGGATCTCGGCGCCGATGTAGCGACGTGTGGGCGTTCCGAACTGTGCACGTGGGTTGATCGCGAGGCGCGCAATGGTACCGTCGCCGATCAGGCCGTTGATAAGTCCGCCGATGTCCATCGGTTATGCCCTCCCCACGGTTAGCGTGTACAGGCCGCGGAGCTTGGTGACTAATGCGGCGTCGAGACCCGCGAAGCCGGGCAGGAAATTCTCCTTGATGACGAAGTCACGGCTCGGGAGAATGAGATCAATGTCGGCCACCTTCTGCACGTCCGTATTACCGAACGCGACGATGAAGATTTCGTCCTCCGTCGCAATGGCGGGATGAAACCCGACCTTGGCGTCACGCTGTGCAAGCGTGCGGGAGACAACGGCGCCGGCGAGCACAATCGCGCCGCGAGTGGCCGGAACGGCCGCTGTCTCGGTACCCACGAGTGCGCTGGAAAGCGGGGCGACGGTGAGCGCGAGAGCGCCAGCGGCGGCCGCTACAGTCAAGCGCGCGAGCTTACCCGGGATACCGAAGTTGAGCATGGTACCGGCTGGCAGCGCGTAGGGGAGGGCTACAACCGCGACGGTGGTCGCGCCGGCGGCTTCAGGGGCCGTCGCCGTGACGGTGAAGGCCGGAGTAGTAACGGCGGGAAACGCTGCTGGGTCGAGCTTGGCACCGCCCGGAAGAAGATCGTCCGATTCGATGAAGCTGCCGGCCCAGATGGGCGAGCTAACCTGTAGCGCGCCCAGGGTCATGTCACGAGACATGTGGGTCTAACTCCTTAAGTGGAGAGTGAGGTGATGGTCGTGCTTGTCGTGCTCACCGCTCAGCCACCTTGTGCTGGCGTACTGCCGTGCATGCTGCTGTTGCCGCTCCGGCGCTCGGACGGCGTTGGATACCGCGACTTGAGGCCGGCCTGCACCGTGTCAGCGGGATTGGCTGTTGTCGGCGCTCTGCCGCTCGGTCGCTGTGACGGGTACGTCGTTGTGGTGCCTGGTGGAGCTGTTCCTGCGGGCTTGGTCTGTAGCGCGGAGACGTAAGGCGCTAGCTTCTGCTCGGCGTAATCCGTGAGCTTGACGGGCGCCGGTTGATTCTCGCCATCCTTTGGGGGCTTGACGTACGGCACCTTTGCGGGCTTCCCGTCCACGGTCTCGTCCTTCAGCTCGAGCGTGAGCGATTTGTCGGCAACGATCGCGGAGAGCGTGTCAGCGTTGTAGCCCACCAGTCCCGCCGCTTCGCGTGCTAGCTTATCGCGATCCTCGGCCGTGATGCGGGCGTCCAACTGCGCGCCGCGCTCGAGCTTCGCCTTCAACTCGTCCGGCGTGCCGTATGCCTTGTAGGCTTCGAGTGCGGCGGTAGCATCATCGGCGGGCTTCTTCGCCGCGTTGACTTCACCCGTCAGGCGTTCAACGTCGGCCTTCAACGCGCGGTTGCGCTCGCGGTACGAGTGATTGTCGTCCCATAGCTTCATGGCGACCGCGCCGGAATCGCCGCCGCTCTTCTCGATAAGCTTGGCGAGTGCGGCCTGTACGGGTTCTGGCAGATCCTTCGCTTCGTTCTCGTCGGCCATGTGTTGGCTTGGGGCTTGGGCGCAACAAAAAAACGCGGGCCATGTACACTCGTAATTGAGTGTCACAGCCCGCGTTTCAGCGCGGTGATATTATCCGTCGTTCTGCTTTTGTGTTGCTACCTTCTACTACACTGATTCCGGCTCGGTTGTGCCGGGCCTCTGACTAAATCTTACGTTCGGTGTGGATAACGCGCAAGATGTTATCCACAGTCAGTCATTCGGGCGGGAGTAGGGCGGCGAGCTTGGCGATGAGGGTTTTGACTCGTTCGTAGACGGCGGGAGAAGCCATCGGGTCGTCCTCCATCTCGATCAGAACATCGCGCAACGTATTCACATCTGCGTGAGATATTCCGTATGGGCTGTCGTCGGGCAGTGCGGCGTTGGCGAGTGCCATAACGACCTGCGGTTCTTCCATTATTTGCTGCGTAACATAGCCGCTGTCGTATGCCACGTAGAGGTTCCCTGAGCTATCGGTGAGGAGATCTCCCTCAACAGGTCTGTCCTCAGAGTCCCTCATACGCCTGTCCCATTCTTGCGGCGTGAGTGCTGGCGGTATCGCGTCAGTCATTTGGCACCACGATAGTGCCTGCCTTTATCGCGCGCTCCAATTCTCGCATAGCACGGAGGGCGTGTTCCGGTGTTTCGCCGTAGCCCCTCGCTTGGATTCTGCGATACGGGGGGGATTTCGAGTCGGTTATTGTTATCTCGCCCGGACGCGCCCGCTCGCCATCTTTCCACTCAATCCAAAGGTCATTGGTCTGGCCGTTCCCTAGCCCCCGCCGAGCCACCCACGCCCCATGTTCTGCGGTTAAAGGATGTGCCGGTTCAGGGTTGAGCGCCTGCTCCTCAATGTTGTAGTCGTCGCCCGAGTATGAAACAATGCGATCGCTCTGGCGATCGACCATCATAGGCATGCGGGCAAGCTCGGCCGCAATCCATGCTTCCGCGAGTTCGCGTGTCGAGAACACGGCGTTGACGCCGTAGTCCGAGTAGGCGCCGGACGTTACCAGATAGATCATCGCCTCACTCATTCGTCGGCGTAGTCCTCTTCGCGGTATGGATACGGATATGCGGCTCTCAGTTCTGCATCCACCCGCGCAACGGTGGCGTCGTGCGTCTCGGGAGTGTCGTGGTAGTCGTATCCAAGCTCCCACTTCGGGCCGACGTAGAGCCTTCCGGTCCACGCTTCCAGGCCGTCTTTATCGCGGTCGGGGCTACGCTTGTGCTCGATCTCGAGCTTGCCGCCCAGATAGTATGGCTGGCGACCGGGGCCGAACGAAGCCCCGAACTCGTAGAGTGTGCGGCTGCCGTGATCAGTCACCCGCCACCTATCGCTATGAGATCGGTTGCTTCGGTGAGAACTTCGGGATTACGCGGCGCGGATGTAATCCACTCGGCTCCGTCGTACGTGGCTCTGAAATACACGTAGCGCGGACCAAAACAGATAACCTCCTCGCCCTCGACTCCCCCGTAACCCGCGTCGTACTCACGCGTCGGCAATTCCGCTACGGAGCACCGAACAAGCGTAGGCTTCGGAGTGATGTGGACAGGGGCTATGTAGTACGGCGGACGGTAGAAGCAAACGAGATCACCTTCGGCCTCACCTGTTGCCTCCAGCGCCTCGCGCACCTGTTCTTGGGTTGTCGTCATTTCATCGGTATTCCATCGTGCACCTGTCATAAACGCCACATGTCCTACTCCCGATCGGTGCGACCTCGTCAACGGGCCGGAATCCTGCGGCGGCTTCGTCCACGCATTGCGCACAATGCTCCGCGACATGGAGCACCGACCTCCCCTCAGTCGCACCACGCAATATAGCCTCGTCTCGCACGACGGCTTCCATCGAGACACGTGCCGACGCCCCGTACATTCGGGCACGGCTCAGGAACTGACCATCGGTAGGCAACCCGGCGCGTATGTCGGCCGCGAATCGGTCGAGATAGGCGTACTGGTCTCGTACCCGCCTTCCTACCGCGCCGTAGTCGGCGGGCGACATCTGAGCCCAGCCACCTCGGGCTGACGCCGCGCCGTAAAGCTGGGTCTCCTTCACCGCCTGCCGCATTCCGAGCTGCCACTCGTCCACGCTGATCTTGCGCGTTCGGAGCCGTTCGGATAGTAGCGTGATCCGGTCATTGGCCGATACGATCGCTTCGTCCAGCGCGTGCCGGACATCTTGCGCGCCGACGTAGCGGCCCGACGCGGCCCGATACCGAGCGCTGGCACGGTCCCACGTGTAGCGGGAGCGTGGATCGCTGGCGGGCCTGACCGGCCTGCTACGGCTTCGGGCTGTCGGTCGGACTGGTGCCGTCATCGGGTTTCGCGTCTAGCAGATCTTTGTACTCCGGGGGCGCGTCCTGCCTCCACGCTGCCTGCGCCCGGAGTATGTCCTCTGGCGTGATAATACTCGCAGCTTCGATCTCTCGTTCTTTCTCCGGCGAGAGCTTGGGCGGTTCCTGGCGTTTGAATGGGCTCATCGGTGGAAGGTAGCACCGATCTTACTTGTCCGTACGCACCCAAGCGGTTAGGACGCCTTGCGCACTGTCGCGCACGTCCACCCGATTAGAACACTGCGGGCATTGATAGCGGCGTATTACCGATCGGACGGCGAGGGTGTTTCGATCGTATCGCTCAACCGCCGCTATGGGCAAGATGTTCATAACTACATCACACGCATTGCAGTAGATATGCGTACCTGCCGTGGGATCATCGTGGAGTGCCTGGACCTCTTGCTGCGACGGCGCGAAACGTTTTGCCTCTTCAATCACTGTGTCACCGGCTGCGTAAAGGTTGCGGGCTTCTCGAGTTCCACTACGTCCTCCTCGCTCAAGTCGGCGACTACCGCCGCGGCCACCAGTCCAGCCCCCGCGTCGGTCAGCGTCTTGATTGCCGTCGCCTGGGCCGTCACCAACGCGATCTGTGCCGATGGTTCCGCGTTCATCCGCTGCAACTCTGCGTCCACGTCCACGATCCCGTTCCGCTCCATCGCCGTCTCGCGCGAAAGCGTTTTGCCCACCGACGCATCATTGGCCGTCCGTTCCTGCGCCGTCAACGGGCCGGTATCTATCTGGCACGCAAACGTCGCCCGCAGTTGGTTGGTGTACAAACCCGGCGTACCTGCGAACGCTTCGGCCATCGCCAACGCGGTAGTTATGATCCACCGCCCCGCAGCCTCGCTGAACGTTTTGGTCCGGGTCAGATCAGACTCGAAATCGGCCCGCGCCTGCTCGCGGGACTTGCCAGATGCCCGCGCGTCCTGATTCATCAGGACATGGGCTTGTTTCGTCTCTTCCAAGATGTCCTCGTAGTGCGACCGCTTGGCCTCGATCGAAGCGGTAACCGGTACCGGATCGCGGTAATGAACCGAGGGGTTGGCTAAGACGGTCTTACCGTCCTGGTCATACTGCACGCCCTGTACGAAATTGGTGGTGCCGGCACCGGTGTAGTACGGCTCTGGATAAAACCGCTTCTGGCCCGTAGTCTGGTCCGTCACCCACTCGCCGGGCATCTGAGCGTTGAGCAAGACGCGCTCTAAGAACCCGCCCGTTACGACGTTTCGGGGCAGCATCGAGAGGGCCAGGTTGAGAGCGCGCTGCGACTCCTGCACCTGTGGCGTGATGATCGGCGATCGTCGCGCCTCGAATATCGTTAGATGGCCGCCGAAGTCTAGGCGGTATTCCGTGCTGTTTGCGCCGTCCAGGATACGCACCACGGTCTGATCGCCGTCAGCGTAGGTGATCTCAGCCCGGCGTTCAGGCGAGCCCTGGCCCGTCGTCTTCTTCCCCGTCTCGTAGAGCAGCACGCCCGCAATCTGTTGCGTGTCCTCATCAACGGCGACCGTACATTGCTCCGGCAGGGGGTGGTCCAGCCAGAGTTTTGACAGCCCTTCCTCGACCGAGCTTGCGGTAACAGCGCGGGTCACGGCTTTGGTTGTGGCGTCCACCTTGTCGTCCAGTAGCCCGTCAGGGACGTAGAGCCGGAGCGCCGATGGTCCGGCATAGGCTAACGTGGTGACGAACCGTTGCAACCACTGATGCACTTTTCGTCGGTCCCACCAGGTCGTGAGCAAGGCCTCGGCCTCGTCTATTAGCGCCTGCTCGGCGTCGCTCGGAGCCTCGTCCTGTTTGAGTGCCCGCTTGAGCGACAGACCCCACCGTGGTTCGCGTCCGACCACACCCGACATGTGCCGCGATACTACCTCACCGATCGCGTTTCGGCTTGTGAACGCGCGACGGATCTCGCGCACCGTTTCGGCGAATCCGGGATCGTTGCCCTGCGGCATTGGCCCGATCCAGCCGTAGCCGCCCTGCCAGTGGTCGCCGTACAGAAAGGCGCGGTTAACCCGGATCATGGCGAGCGTTGAAAGCTGGCCCAATCCG
>JBPCNJ010000099.1:0-15244 GCA_051001375.1 Gemmatimonadaceae bacterium | reverse complement strand
AGCAGTGCGCGAAGCTGCGTCTTGAACAACTCTGGCTCGTCCAGACAGATGCGGATCGCGCGCCAGCTGAGGAACGGGTTGGCCTCGATCGGGAAGCCGCCCATGGGCAGCTTGTCCCCGCCCACGTCGAATGTGCGGATAACAACAGGCCGGCCACCGAAGGCGCCGACGACGCGCGCGTACGCGCGGAACTGCTCTTCCTCGTCAGGCATGGTCGCCCTGCCCACCACTAGGAACTCGGTGCGCATGAGGCCGACGCCTTCGGCGCCGCTCCGCACCGCCGAATCAGCTTCTTCCGGAAGGTCGACGTTTGTGCGGAGCGTGAGCCGCACACCCTCGAACGTAACAGGCTCGGATCCCGCCATGGCGCGCAGCGCTGAATCTTCGGATGCCTCGCGCAAGGCGCGCGCGGCATACGCCTCGATCTGAGCGTCGTTGGGATCCGGGACCAGAATCCCCAGCGACCCGTCCAGAATTACACGCTGGCCACTGGTGAGCTGTGCTGTCGCGTTGCGCAATCCGACGACCGCTGGCAGCCCGAGCGAGCGAGCCAGAATCGCTACGTGCGAAGTACGCGTACCCGCGTCGGTAGCGATCGCGGAAATCGCGCTGCGGTCGAGCTGAACGGTGAGGCTGGGTGTGAGATCGTGCGTGACCAGTATCGCGTTGGAACCGCGTGGCACATCCACCGGATCGTGATCGCCCAAACCCAACAGCAAAGATAGAACGCGGATGTGGATGTCAGTAAGATCCGCGACACGCTCGCGCAGCATCGCGTGGGAGTGGCGCGCGAAGCTCTGGCGCCAATCCACCATCACAAGATCGAATGCCTTTTCAGCGCCAAGGTTCTGGCGGATGAGCACGCGAACATTCTGAAGCAGCTCCGCGTCATCCAGGATCGCCACCTGAACATCAAAGATCGCGGCCTCGTCCTCGCCGGCGTTGGCGGCTACTCTGTCGCGCACCTGCGCCAGCCTGAGTCGAGCACGCGCGACAGCATCCTCGAATCGCGCGACCTCGTCGGCGACCTGCTCGTCGGCGATGATGCGATGACGCACCTGAGGCACTTCCCATCTGAGCAGGTGCACGTTGCCGACGACGATCCCGGCGGACGCGGGAGAGCCCACTATCGGCCGCGTCACGCTACCGCTCTCCGAACTTCGATTCCACAAGCTGCACCAGCGCGTCGACGGCAGCGTCGGCGTCCGGCCCCGTGGCTCGCACGACGATCGTTGCCCCGCACTCGGCTGCGAGCATCATCACGCCCATGATGCTCTTCCCATTGACCTCGAGGTCGTCACGCACGATCGTGACGTCGCTGGCGAACTTGCCGGCCGTCTTCACGATGTCCGCGGCCGGCCGGGCGTGCACACCATTTCTGTTGATGATCGTGACCGTCCTTTCCGCCATCACCGAGCCACCGAGTAGAGGACAAATACCGCGAGCAGAATCAGCGTTGCGCGCCACCCCGTTGCCCGCGTGCCAAATCTGGCGAGAACGACCGCGCCGATCACGGCGGCCGCGGCAACGACTCCAGCAAGTGCACGTCCGGGACCGATGACACGCTGCAGCGCGAGAGGCAGGATCAGACCCGCAATTACGGCGGCAACCCGCGCCAGCGCAGCCGGACCGTCGCGCAGGATCGGATTGGCCAGAGCCGGCGCGACTCGCATCCCACGCTGCAGTCCTACCCTGAGTCCCCAGGCGCGCAGTGCGACGTGCCCAACATTGTACAGCCCCAGGAAGATGCCGAGCGTTACCAGCGCACCCTGCCCGACGGCAAAGGCGCCGATCGCGATCAGCGAACAGAGAGGGAGCCAACCGGCCCAGATTAGCTGATCGCCAACGCTTCCGAGCGGCCCACAAAGCGCCGTTCGGAAGCGTTCTATCTTGACCGGATCGACCCCGTCCAGCTCGGCGCGCGCGAGCGCACCGACCGCGACTCCGGCGAAATACGGGTGGGCGTTGAAGTAGCGAGACTGACGTGCGAGCGCCGCGTGGTACTGTTCCGGCGGCAGCCCGCGCAGCAGCGGTTCAGCACAGAAAGCGATACCATTCCCGAGCAGTGTCTCGTAGTTCCACGATCCCTGAACCGCGAAGAGGCGCGTGAAGCTGCCGAGAGCCGCGCCGAACGGCACAGCCGCCACCGGCACGCTCACCGGCACGCGATCGCCACCGGCGACAGTGTCCGGAGCAGCGCCGCCCGCCCGAGTTGGTGACGCGCTCATTGCAGGAACAGGACTGCGGTTCCCGCGCACAGGCCGAGCACGAAGAGCCAACCTGCGCGCGCCGCTCGGTGGCACAGTGTCCATATCGCGCCTGCAGCCACCGTTGCAGCCAACGCGGTGACCACGGCTCGGGAGTGGACCGCATCGGTGCGCCAGAGCGCAACGAGCAGCTCGGAAAGGGGATACAGAACCGCGAGCGCGATAAAGGTCACCGCCGTCCCGCGGAAGTAGTCCATTCCAAGGCCACGCAGTTGCACCGCGTTCACCGCGTCAGCCGATCCTGCCTCGATTGCGCCGCGCATGCGGCGCGCGGCGCGCGCATTCCACATTCGAAGCCACACCATACTACGACTGCTGAACACGGCAGTCGCCAGCGCGGCGAATGTCGCTACTGGGAGCGCGCCCGCCGCGCCGGCATGCTGGCCCGCGTACACGGCGCCGCCGACGGCACCGGCCGTTCCCCACTCCGCGTATCGAGACGCTCCGAACGGAAGTGTCTCAAGTGCAATAAGTTCGAGCACAATCCCGATCAGAAGACCGGCAGACGCGCGTCCGACCAATGCGCCCGCGAGTGTCGCCGACACGAGCGGGCGCGACAACATCACCTGCGGGAAGCTCACCATGTCGAGGCCGAGCAAACCGCCGAGAAGTGCGACGGGGATCGCCGACAGGAGCAGCGGCGCGGGGATCAAGCAGCCTCACCGCGCAGGATTTCCGCGAGCGGCAGCGCGCGAGCGGACGGGAGATCCTGCGCGGTAACAACAACGCCGTGCGCCTCGATCTCTGCCAATCCACGCTCCTCGTTCTTTGTCAGGAACACGTATCGCATCTTCTGCGTACGATCTTCCCGGTGATGGATTCCGCCCACGTTGACACCCGGTATCGCGGTTCCAACACTCTTGACCAGCGCGAGCATGGCCTCCACAGTTCCAGTCAAGAGGATGCCGACTCTCGCGTCAGCCGTGTAGCGCGCGATATCACGTGCCGCCTGAGCAACGGTCACGAAAATCACATCCACCGATGGTGGCACTCCCAGTCGGTACAGCTCCTGTTCCCAGTCGGATTCGGCTACGACATCATCGACCAGAATTATGTACGCCAGTCCGAGCGGCTGACCCCAGCCAGCCACCACCTGGCCGTGGATGAGCCGATCGTCGATACGGTACAGAGAAACCGGCATCAGCCCCCGGTTGCGGTAAGTGAAGCGCGCCCCTTCTCGGCCGCATGGCGTGCCGCTTCGCCCGACGTCATGCTCCCATCGCAGAATACAAAGTCAATTAGCGTGCTGAGGTTTGCGCCGGTTACGACCGTGAGGCTTGGCACGTCGCGCATGATGCGACGCGCTGCAAGAGTGGCGCTGCCACCAAGCAGATCGGTGAAGATGACGGATACGCCGTGTTGCGCAAGCAGCCGGCGCATCCCGCTCTCGATTTCCTCTCGCCCGAGTCCGGCGTTGGAGAAAGAGACGAGCAAGCTTCCCCTACCCGTGATCTGCTCAACCGCAGACACGACTCCGTCCGGAAACATTCCGTGTCCGGCGACGATGGCTCGCGGTACCTGTGCGCTGCTGTCCACCTATTCCGTGTCCTCTTGCAGATACTGCCGTATGGCGGAGGCCTTGTGCATGCGCTGAATCAGACGGTCGTTGAACTGCTCGGCGGTGTTAATACCTGAGTAGCGCAGCAGATGGTTCATCGCGATTACTTCCGCGATTACCGTGATGTTCTTCCCCGGATTGAGCGGTACGGTTATTCGCGGAATTTCAACACCGAGAATTGTCGCCATCGCGGTGTCCAGTCCAGTGCGGTCCACCGGTGCATCTTCGTCCCAAGTTTCCAACTGGACCACGACTTCGAGGCGCTTTTGCTGTCTTACTGACCGGATTCCAAAGATGGACGGAATGTTGATCAGACCAACGCCTCGAATCTCCATATGATGCGCCGCCATGTCGTGACCGCGACCGATGAGCACGTCATTGCCGCGCCGAGTGGCGATCACGAGATCGTCCGCAACAAGCCGGTGACCACGCTCCACAAGATCGAGAACGCACTCGGACTTTCCGATTCCGCTCTTACCGGTGAAGAATAGCCCGACGCCGTACACGTCTGCGAGTGAACCATGCAGCGTGGCCGAAGGCGCGAACAGCTCCTCCAACACCGGCTTGACACCGCGATAGAAGTCTGCCGTCTTGACTGCGGTTTGGATCACCGCCGTTCCGCGGCGGCGCGCGAGTTCGACCAATCCCTCAGGCGGCGTCTGTCCCTTTGTTATGAAAACAGCGGGCATTTCGAAAGAGAGGAACAGCTCGATCACCTCGCGTCGGCGGCCGGCTTCGAGCGAGCCGAGGTATGTGACCTCGGTCTCGCCCAGAACCTGCAGGCGGTCGGAAACGAAGCGGCCCACATAGCCGGCAAGCACCAGCCCAGGGCTGGAGATGTCAGGACCGGGAACCGTGCGGTCGAAGCCCGACGCTTCTCCCAGATCTTCCAACCTGAGCGGCTCGGCCAACCGCTCGAACAGCTCGCCGACTGTGGGATGCCGCGTCACGCGCGCAGCTCTACCCCGTGCACCTGCTTTTTCTTGGCGCTCTTGAGCCTGCGGATCTGTGCGTCCAGCTTTGCAACCGCGTCGGACAATGCGGGTTCGTGATACTTTGCCTGCGCGGTTGCCACGAGGTTCTTGTACCTGGGAGCGTGCAGCACGATCTCCACGGTTTTCATCACTCCGTCCTCTCCGAACCAGATGTCCGCGTTGACGGCTCGCTGGAGGTGCTCAGCGAGCTTGCGCGCACCGTCTTCGGCTTTCAGTCGCAGGCTGTCGGTTACCTCGATGTGATGGCCGTGGGTCTTGATCTCCATGTTACGCTCCATTGGTCACAAGTTGAAGGTGTGCTAACGTCGCCGCTGCGGCGCGGTCCCAGGTAAACGTTTCGGCGAAGCGGCGCGCGTTACGACCGAGTGTTGTGACGAGCTCGGGCGATTCCACCAGCCCGCGCATCGCCGCTGCATATGCGGCAACATCCGAACCGGGCACTAGAAAACCCGTATCACCGTCAATCACCGATTCCCTTATTCCCGGCGAATCCGCCGCTATGACAGGAGTGCCGCAAGCCGCCGATTCCAAGTTACTTATCCCCCACCCTTCTTTGGGAGAGGCGAGCACGGTCGCCCATGATCTTCTAAGTAGTTCCTCCTTTTCCCGATCGCTGACGAAGCCGAGGAAGCGAACCCTGTCGTCCAGCTTGAGCTTGGCGACGAGGCCCTCCAGCCGGTCGCGGTCATCGCCCTTGCCCGCAATCTCCAGCCGAGCGTCCGGCCGGTCCAGTAGTGCAAATGCACGAATGACGAGATCCACGCGTTTGTACCGCTTAAGGCGACCGAGGTACGAGAATAGCGGGATCGTCGAACGTTCGTCCGGATCGGGGCGCAACGAAGTCACGTCTACGCCGTTGTAGATGACCTCGATCCGGTCGGCCGGGATCCCACGGAGGACCAGATCATCGCGCGTGCTCTGGCTCACCGCCTGGAACGGCACGCTACGATAAGCCGCCGCGAGGGGCCGTTCCGCGAGCCAGGTAGCTGTGGCAATTGGAACCGATTCCTCGCGGAAAGCGGTCGCGCCAAAGAGGTGGTGCGTCAGGACGACAAGCCGGTTCGGATCCCAGCGCTTGGTGAAGAGCGGAACTTTGTTGAGGTCTTCCACCACAACATCGTACTCGCGCGCTCGTGTGAGCGCAGTGTACGCGCGCCGCGCGTGCAGCGGGAAGGTGAAGCGTGACCCCACGCGATGAACGCGAATCCCGTCCAGCATCGTGTGCGGCGGCGCGCCCGCGAAACCGCTGCACAGAAGATCTACCTCGTGTCCACTCTGTGCAATTCGTCCGAAGACTTCGTGCAGGTGCAGCTCTGCACCGCCGGCGTGCGGGTTCTCCCGATCCTGCCAGTTGACGACTAGAATGCGCAAGTCTTACAGCAACCCGTGCTTGCGGGCAAACGCGTCGAGCACGCCATTCACGAACTTGGCGCTACGCGCCGTACCGAAGCGCTCTGCCAACCTCACCGACTCCTTGATGACGACGCGCGGCGGCGTCGTTCCCATCAGTAGCTCCGCGGCAGCCAGGCGCAACACCGAGCGGTCAATGGCGCCAAGCCTACTCAAGCGCCAGTTGGTGGTGACCTCCGCCAGCGTTGCGTCAATCTCCTCACCGCGCGCGAGCAGTGTTCGGACGATGAATCCGGCGAAGCTGCGCTCGGCCGGCGCAACCGCGAGATCATCGAATACCTGTTGTGCCACCCGATCCAGCGGCGCGCTGCCCCGAACATCCCACGCGTACAACGCCTGCAATGCGCGTGAGCGCGCGCGCGATTCAGTCCGCATCGACTGGCTCTATCTGGTCCAGCACATCGGCCAGCTCCAGCGCAGCCAGCGCCGCGTCCCACCCCTTATTGCCGTGCAAGCCGCCGGCACGCGCGACCGCCTGCTCCATATCGTCGCACGTGAGCAGGCCGAACCCGACCGGAAGCTCCGCGTCCGCGGCCAGGGTGGACAGCCCACGCGACGCTTCGGTCGCGACGAACTCGAAGTGCGGCGTACCGCCGCGAATCACAGCTCCCACAGCGACGAGCAGATCGTATCGCGCTGAGCCAAGTGCGCGCCGCGCGGCCAACGGCAACTCCCATGCGCCGGGCACCCAGATGACATCGACGTCATCCAGCGCGACTCCGTGCTGTAGTAACGCCTCGAGCGCGCCATCCACAAGACGTGTCGTGACCGTTTCGTTGAAGCGGCTCGCTACGATAGCAACGCGACGCCCCACGCCGCGAGGTGTGCCGGAAAATTCTGCCATTTCGCTCGACTACGACGCTAGCAGGTGGCCGAGCTTAGTCTGCTTGGTCCTGAGATATTCGGCGTTTTCGCTTGTCTCGGGCGGCACGATCGGCACACGATCCTCGACCGCGAGGCCGTAGCCTTCAAGGCCGACGATCTTGCGCGGATTATTCGTGAGCACGCGAATGGAATGCAGTCCGAGGTCGAGTAGAATCTGCGCACCGATTCCGTAGCTGCGCAGATCGGGTCCGAATCCAAGTGCTTCGTTGGCTTCGACCGTATCCTTCCCCTGATCCTGAAGCTGGTACGCCTTGAGCTTGTTCAGTAACCCGATTCCGCGACCTTCCTGGTCCAGGTACACGATGGCGCCCTGTCCCTCGTGTTGAATCATTTCCATTGCCGTCTCGAGCTGCCAGCCGCAGTCGCATCGCTGCGAGTGGAAGACGTCGCCCGTGAGACACTTGGAGTGCATTCTGACGAGCACACCTTCCTTGCCCTGGACGTCGCCGTGTACCAGTGCTACGTGCTCATGCTGGTCGACGTCGTTACGGTAGCCGATGATGCGCCACTCGCCATGTTTGGTAGGAAGCCGCGCTTCGGCGAGGCGATGCACGAGGCGCTCAGTACGAAGCCGATACGCCACCAACTGCGCAACGGTTATGAATGTCAGACCCTGATCGCGCGCGAACGCCTGCAGCTCCGGACGGCGTGCGGCGCTGCCGTCTTCGTTCAGGATTTCGCATATCACGCCGGCGGCACCAAGACCGGCCAGCCGGGCCAGATCCACAGCCGCCTCGGTGTGACCTACACGCTGGAGCACGCCGCCGTCCCGAGCGCGGAGCGGAAATACGTGACCGGGACGGCGAAGGTCACCACGGTCGGTGAGCGGGTCCACTGCCACGCGAATCGTTGTGGCTCTGTCCTGCGCGCTTATCCCGGTCGCGACTCCGAAGCGGGGCGCGGCATCGATGCTCACGGTGAACGCGGTGCGCTGCCCTTCGGTGTTGAACTCACTCATCTGCGGCAGGTCCAGGTGATCAGCGCGCTCACCGGTCAGCGCGAGGCAGATGAGCCCGCCCGCGCGGCGAATCATGAAGTTCACCATCTCGGCCGTCACCGTCTCGGCCGCGCAGATGAGATCGCCCTCGTTCTCGCGATCATCGTCGTCGGCGACGATCACCATCTTTCCCGCGGCAATGTCACGCAGTGCCTGCTCCACCGAGCGGCATCCGGTGTCCTGCGCCCCGGATCCGCGCGCGTGTTGGTTGACGTCGGGCATTAGAGCGTCTCCACGTACGGAGTTAGGAGGCGGCGCACGTACTTTCCGATGACGTCGCCCTCGATGTGTACGCGCGAGCCCCGGCGTAGCTCGCCGAGCGTGGTGTGTTGGAGCGTGTATTCTATCACTGATATCTGCAAAACGTTGTCCGACGGAAGCTCGTTCACGGTTAGGCTAACGCCGTCCACGGTCACCGATCCGTGCGGCACAAGCAGAACAAAAAGATCTTCGGAAAGTTGGATGTCGATGAGCCGGGCGTTGTCGCGTTGAGACACGCTTGTGACCGTCCCGACGCCGTCCACGTGTCCCTGAACTATGTGGCCGCCCATCCGATCGCCGGCGCGGAGTGACCGCTCCAGGTTAACGCTCATCGCTGGCGCCCAATCCGCGATCGCGGTCCGATCAAGCGACGTGACGACCGTGGCAAAGGTGAACCAGTTTGGGCCGCCGTCGCGTACCGTCATGCACGCACCATTCACCGCGACGCTCTCACCGACGACGATGTCCTGGTAGCCGCATCGGATCCGAAGCTCGCGTCCCGCCTCCGTGTCAGAGACACGCTCAACAATACCAACATCGTTAACAAGTCCGGTGAACATTCAAGCAGCGCGTGGAGCGTATATGGTCATCAAGTCGTCCCCAAATTCCTGGCGCTTCAGCACCCGGAGCCGGCGTGCCGCACGCGCGGTACGGGGTTCCGCACCCGCGAATGCGTGGAGTGCACCGCGGCCAAGAACGATCGGCGCCTGAAAGATAACCAACCGGTCGACCAGATCCCCATCGAGCAGCTCGGATGCCAGGCCGGAACCGCCCTCAACCAGGAGAGATTCCACCCCCCGGGAACGCAACTGGCGCAGCGCGGTGAGCGTATCCCCGTCGCGCAGGACGATGAATCCAACCTCGGATGCGCAGCGAATGGCTGTCCCATTGCGCTCCAACAGGCCCGACCGGTCGAATACCACGCGGAGCGGCGGAGTTCGCGGAGTGATCTCGCCTCGAACGGTCAGCTCAGGTGAGTCCGCCAGATATGTCCCCGCGCCAACAGCGATCGCGTCCGAGTTGGCGCGCATCCGGTGAACTTGCGCGCGCGATTGTTCATTGGTGAGCCAGCCGGGCGCACGCTGCTCATCCGCAATGGCTCCGTCGATCGAAAGTGCGAGCTTGAGCGTGACCCAGGGGCGGTCGGAGACGAAGGAGTTAAAGAATGGCGCGTTCAGCTCACGCGCGTCACCCTCGCGAACGCCGTTCACAACCTCGATCCCATTCTGACGAAGGCGCTCCGCACCGCCGCCTGAATTGGGTCCGGGATCATGTGTCGCGATAACAACGCGTGCGGCGCCCGAGGCGATGATGGCGTCGGTGCATGGCGGCGTCTTGCCCCAGTGATTACACGGCTCCAGCGTCACGTAAACCGTACTGTTCCGAGCACGGTCGCCGGCCGCGCGCAACGCGTTTACTTCCGCGTGCGCTTCACCGAATCGGTGGTGCCACCCTTCACCGAAAATTTCACCGTCGCGGACCACAACCGCTCCGACCATCGGATTGGGCGCGGTCTGGCCCCATCCACGCTCCGCCAGCGAAAGGGCGCGACGCATGTACTCTCCGTCGCGCTCTCCCGACACGTGCTACAACCCTACGCGCACGCCCAGCGCGCCGAACGTGCGCGCCGCGCCGGGCGCCGAGCCCGCGAACGTGTTAAACGTCGGAACGTTGACCGAGCCGGTCCGGCCAATCTCAGCGATGAGGCGCAGCACAAGCAAGTTGAGTGAGCCATCGACGAAGTAGGTGGTCCGTGTGAGCTTCTGTGTCAGCGCGATTGGACCCACTCTGGTCGGAGTAAAGATGGCCGGACAAATCCCGGGACACTGCGTAACGTACGCGCTCGCGCTTGCGTCGGAGCTGTAGTGATCCTGTCCAACGCCGGCCGCAATACCGAAGCCTAACAAGCTCTTGCTTGCGACAACGCGCCACGAATCCGTTGTGATATCGAGCCCGTCGACGTGGAGCGTGTCACCGCCGCTCGCGGCTAGCACATCCACCGTTGGGAGGCTGCGTCGGAGGTAGGTTACGGAAATGCCGGGGAAAAGGATGCTTTCCTGAATGATTCCGAGCCGCGCACCGGCACCGAACTTGAGCGAGCCGTTCGGCACGTGGAGATTCACGCCGGCCGTACTCACTGACGGAAGATAGGTGGCGTTCACCAGAAGATCGAGACCGCCCACATTCGTCACTCCCAGCGGAATGCCGCGAAAGATTCCGATCGCCACATCGGCTTGGGGAATTCCAGCGATCTGGCTCTGCGTCGGGTACTGATCCGATCGCGCGCCGTTCAACGAGGGCGTGATCTGGTTC
This sequence comes from Gemmatimonadaceae bacterium, assembly GCA_051001375.1. Taxonomy (GTDB): domain Bacteria; phylum Gemmatimonadota; class Gemmatimonadetes; order Gemmatimonadales; family Gemmatimonadaceae; genus Fen-1247. Next base: position 4,558 of record JBPCNJ010000099.1, on the reverse strand, counting down.
ACGCGCGGAATGTCAGCCGAAACGATGTTGGCCCGGCCGCTCACGTAAATGCGCCCGAGTCCGCCAATAGGCCCGCCAACGCCGAGCGTCGCGTTACCGCCGGAGATGATGACGCCGAGTTGCGGAGCCAGGTAGTGGAAGATGTCGACGGTCTTCTGGCAAGCGTCCTGCGCGGCGCCGGCGACACACTGACTATTGACGCCCTGTGCGGAGAGCGGCATGGCAGCACCGATCAGTGTCGCGAGTCCAATCAACGATTTCAATCTCATTCTGGCTCCTCTCATTCAGTTGAGAATGACGCGCCCGGTCCCTGAACGGACATCGCCCAGAACCCATGCAGCAATTCCCGCGCGCGCCGCACTTGTGATGACCGCTTCGACTCCGGGCGAGTCACAGATTGCCACCATTCCCACGCCCATGTTGAAGGTGCGGAACATGTCGCCGCGCGTTACCGCACCCGCGCCCTGAATCTCGGCGAAAACGCTGGGCACCGGCCAACTTGCTGTATCCACGACCGCGTCCAGGTCGGTGGGCAGCGCTCGATCGAGATTCCCCGGTATGCCCCCACCGGTGATGTGGGCCAGAGCATGCAACTCGCGCAACACTGGTTGAAGCGCCGCAAGATAGGACGTGTGCGCCGATAGCAGAACGTCCGCAACGCTCGCGTCGCCGCCCGGAAACCTGTCGTGCGGCAGCAGACCCATGCGCTCGCTAACGATCTTTCGCGCGAGGGAGTAGCCGTTGGTATGCAGCCCGCCACTTGCGAGTGCAATGAGTACATCGCCAGCGCGGACCCGCTCCGGTCCCAACACATCATCTTCAGCCACACAACCCACGATAAAACCCGCAAGATCGTAGTCCGGCGGCGAGTACACGCCGGGCATCTCCGCGGTCTCGCCGCCGACCAGCGCACAGCCATTCTCTCGACATCCGGCCGCGACTCCGGAAACAATTGCATCGAGCACTGTTGTGTCTAACTCTCCGAAGGCAACGTAATCGAGAAAGAATAGCGGTCGCGCCCCCTGCACCAGTATGTCGTTGACGCAGTGATTTACCAGGTCATGACCAACGGTGTCGTGCCGCTGCGCTTCGATCGCGACCTTGATCTTGGTACCTACACCGTCCGCCGAGGAGACCAACAGCGGTTTGTTGACATCGGCCGGCATGCGAAACATTCCGCCGAACGCGCCGAATGCGCCGCGCACGTCTGACGTGTACGTCGATTCCACCAGCCCGCGTATGCCGCGCTTCGCGTTGTCGCCCCGAGCCACGTCGACGCCCGCTGATGCGTAGTCCAGCGGCGAGCCATACGTGCCGTCGCTGGATTCGGGGTCACTCACCGGGGCATCTCCTCGTCGAAAGCGACCAGCTGCTTGAAGTCGCGCACGCGCTGCTCGATCTCTTCGCGCGTAACAGTCATCAGTCGCTCGATGGAGAAGCGCTCCACCGCGAAGGAGCCCATGGCCGAGCCGTAGATCATCGCCCGGCGCATGCCCGTTTCGGTCACATCACCGGTGCGCGCGAGGTACCCGACAAAGCCTCCGGCGAATGCGTCACCCGCACCGGTAGGATCGAAGACATTCTCCAGAGGATATGCCGGCGCAAAGAAGATGCTGTCCTGCCTGAACAGGAACGCGCCGTTCTCCCCTTTCTTGATGATGACGTGCTTGGGACCGCGCTGCATGATCCACTTGGCCGCCTGCACCAGATTTGTTTTTTCCGTGAGTTGGCGCGCCTCGCCGTCGTTCAGCGTGACGAGGTCCACGTGTCCGAGCAGCTCGAGCAGTTCGGGGCGTCGACTCTCAATCCAGAAGTTCATCGTGTCGCACGCAACGAGCCGCGGACGTTTTACTTGCTTGAGCACGTTGAGCTGCAAGCGCGGATCGATGTTGGCCAGAAACAGAAAGTCCGGAGTGGCGAAAGTGTCAGGGATCTTTGGCTGAAACTGGGAGAACACACCCAGATGCGTCTCCAGCGTCTCCGCGGAATTGAGATCGTGGCGATACCGGCCGCGCCAGCGGAATGACGCGCCCTCCATCTCTTCGATCCCACTCAAGTCGACGTTGCGCTGCTCCAGCTCCTTGAGTTTCGCAATCGGATAGTCGCTCCCTACTACACCCACAAGCTGCACGTCGGTGAAGTGACTGGCCGAAGCGGAGAAGAATGTGCCTGAGCCACCCAGCACTTCATCCGCTTTGCCGAAAGGTGTTTCCACAGAGTCGAGCGCAACCGAGCCAACGACGAGGACGGACATTCAGAATGGGATTGAGTAGGACAATTGAGAGCAACGCGGCGAACGGCATAAACTGGACAACGGTTGCGCTCCGCTTACATTCGCTCAGGCGCGGACACGCCGAGCAGCGCGAGAGCGTTGCGAAGCACAATTTGAACGCCGCGCGCCAGCGCCAGGCGTGCCGTCATGATCGATTCCCGCTCGCCCAGGACGTGATGCTTGTGATACCACAGGTGCGCAAGACGAGCCGTCTCCAGCAGATAAGCGGTGATCCTGTGCGGCTCTAACGTGGCGGCCGCGGCGGCAGTCACGGTCGGGAACTCGAGCAACTGCTTGATCAGCGACTGCTCCTCCGGCTCTGTCAGCGCCGACAGATCCACACGTGCGACGTCGAACGTGGACATGTCGATCTCGCCGACCCGGAAAATGCCGCACATGCGTGCGTGCGCCATCTGCACGTAGTAGACGGGGTTCTCTTCGGACTGCCTTCGCGCCAGGTCAACATCAAACACGAGCGGTGAGTCGCCCTTTCTCATCAGAAAGAAGTAGCGTACAGCGTCTCGCCCTACCCAGTCGATCAGGTCGCGCACGGTGACGTAGCTGCCCGCGCGCTTGGAGATCTTCACTTCCTCTCCATCCTTGATCACGGTCACGAGTTGATGCAGCGCATACTCGGGATAGCCCTTGGGAATGCCGACGCCGAGCGCTTGCAGCCCGGCGCGAACGCGCGTGGTCGTGCCGTGATGATCTGCGCCCTGCACGTTGATGGCCCGACTGTAGCCACGCTGCCACTTGGTAACGTGGTAGGCCACGTCTGGAACGAAGTACGTGTACGATCCGTCGCTCTTGCGCATGACGCGATCCTTGTCGTCACCGTATTCAGTCGTGCGAAGCCAGAGCGCTCCGTCGTCTTCATACGTCGCACTATTGACAACTAGGCGATGAACTGTCTCGTCGACTTTGCCGTCGGTGTACAGGCTTGATTCCAGATAGTACGTGTCGAAGCGCACGCCGAACGCCTTTAGGTCCAGGTCCTGCTCGCCGCGCAGTTCGCGCACAGCGAAGTCGCGCACGCCGACGCTTTCGTCATATCGCTTGGCTAGCTCGCGCACATACTCGCCGTGATAACCACCGTCTGGAATTACAGCGTCGCCGCCGGCCGCAACCATGTGAGCGCGCACACTCTTCTCCAGATTCTCGATCTGGACACCAGCGTCGTTATAGTAGAATTCGCGTGAGACGCTCCAGCCGGTCCACTCCAGCAGCGTCGATATCGCATCACCGAGAGCGGCCTGACGTCCATGGCCCACATGCAGCGGACCGGTGGGGTTGGCGGAGACAAACTCCACCACAACCGGAGAGCCATTGCCGGAACTGGTACGGCCGTACATCCGGTCGCCTTCCAGCACAGCTCGCAGTGCCTCGGCGACGGCGCCCGTACCCAGTCTGAAGTTCATGAATCCGGGCCCAGCGATCTCCACCGTGTCCACGCCGGCTTCTCCGAGCCTCAGCTCGTCGCGCAGCGCCGCGGCTATCTCCTGCGGCTTGCGCTTGAGCTGGCGCGCGAGCAGCATCGCGACGTTGGATGCCCAGTCGCCCATCGCCGGATCCCTCGGCCGCTCCAGCACCGGCTCGATATCGGCCGGCGCACCGATGCGGAGCGCCGCCTGACGGAGCTCCTCCCGAATGCGCTCAGCGAAATTCACTCTGTAGACTTGGCCGGTGCCGCCTTGGGTGCCGGCGCGGCGGCTTCGGCCTGCTTGGACGCGCCCCCTGACGCCTCCGATGATAGCTTTGAATCCCCGCCCGCCTTCGATTCCGACTTGGATTCTCCGCCCGGGGTAGCCGGCACTCCACTCGACTCGGAGGACTTTGCATCGCCGGCCTTTCCGTCGGCAGACTTTGCGTCACTCGCCTTTGCGGCGGCCGCGTTCTGATCCTTCTTCCCGTCCTTTCCGTAGTCCGTGATGTAAAAACCGGATCCCTTGAAGACGAGGCCGGCGCCTGCGGAGAGCTGCCGCTCCGCGATCTTGCCGCACACGGGACACGCCACTTCGGCCGGCGCGGAGCCGATCGAGCGGTAGAATTTCTCAAAGTCGTGCCCCTCAGGGCACGTGAACTCATAGGTAGGCATATAGGCTCTGGTGCAGCCTTGCAATTTACCGGCTTACAGCAAGCCTCTCAACGGGCAATCGTGTCGACTTCGAAGGAACGTCGCCGCGGAGCACGCGTCGCGGTCCAAGTCTACACGCTGGCCCGGTACAAGCCCCAGCGCGCGGCCAGCGTATCTGAAATCTCTCCGACCGTAGCCCTCGCACGCACCGC
>JBPCNJ010000098.1:0-16590 GCA_051001375.1 Gemmatimonadaceae bacterium | reverse complement strand
ACCTGGCGGAATGATTGCTGTGGGCTTCGCGTTGGAGACGGACGACCTGGTCGCGAACGCGCGCAAAAAGCTGGAAGGAAAGGGGCTCGATCTGGTGGTGGGCAATCGCGCAGGCGTAAAGGGCGAGGGCTTTGGCGCGGAGACTAACCGGGTCACGCTCGTATCGGCTGATGGCGCGGAGGAACTGGCGCTCGCGTCCAAGCGCGAAATAGGTGAGCAAATTCTGGATCGGGTGGAGGCGCTGTTGAATGGACGCTAGAGCAAGACTGCGCGCGTATCTGGAGCAGCGGCGCGAGCTGGGCGAAGGAGAGTTCGTGCTGGACGGACTCAGCGTCGATGATGCGATGTCCGCGATTGACGCCCTGCGCACGCGGCCGGCGCCGATGCGGGCTCAAGTGCGCGAGGCTCGGCCGGATGCCGCCTTAGCAGCGCCACCTGCCGCGCCGGCGCAAGCGCCACCCGCGCAGGTGCCCGCGAACCCGGAGCCAGCGGCGCCGGAAGATGCTGACCAGAAGACGGCCCCGGACGTGCGGTTACCTGAATCAGCGGAGGGCGCTCACGATATGAACGCATTGGAGCAGGGGCTGGTGGTCGGCACACCGAACGGGACGCTATTCGAGCGGAATCCGTTTGCGGATGTCCGGTCGCTCGCGGCTCTGGCCAAGCTGGTGCAGGAGTGCACGCGCTGCCCGTTGTATCAGACCGCGATCAACGGCGTACCAGGTGAGGGTGATCCCAAGGCAGGACTGATGGTTGTGGGAGAGGCGCCTGGCGCGAACGAGGACGAGACCGGCCGCCCGTTCGTCGGTCAATCCGGGGCGCTGCTGACCAAGATCCTCGAGGCGATTGACCTCAAGCGGGAGGACGTGTTCATCTCCAACGTGGTCAAGCATCGGCCGCCGGGAAATCGCAATCCCACGACGGACGAGGTGGCGGCTTGCAGTCCGTATCTGGTTCGGCAGATTCAGATCATCAAACCGAAAGTGATACTGGCGCTCGGAACGTTCGCAGCGCAGACTCTCCTGAACACGAAGACGCCCATCGGAAAGCTGAGGGGAGCGGTACACCGCTACCACGGCACTCCGCTGATCGTCACCTACCATCCAGCCGCGTTGCTCCGCAACCCGGCCTGGAAGCGCCCTACTTGGGAAGATGTCAAGCTCGCTCGAAGCGTACTCGATTCCACAAAGTCATAGTCCGTCGGCCGCACCTCGCGATCCGTATCGTGAGCGCACGCCGCCGTACTCCGAGGCCGCCGAACAGGCGGTGCTTTCCGCCATGCTGCTCGACGCCGATGCGGTGTTGCGCGCAAGCGAGTTCGTGGACGAGAGCATGTTCTACCGCGAGGCGCATCGGAGGCTCTTCCGCGCCATGCTTGCGCTGTCTGAGCGTGGCGACGTCATCGATCCGCTCACGTTGTCCGAGGAGCTGTCGCGCAACAACGAACTGGACGCGATCGGCGGACGCGAGTTCATCGGGTACCTGGTCGACGTGGTCCCGACGGCAGCGAACGTTGAGTACCACGCCAAGATCGTTCAGGAGAAGGCGCTCCGCCGTCGACTTATAGAGGTGTCGACGACGATCGTGGGCGAGGCTTTCGAGTCTCCGCGCCCGGCGGCCGAACTGCTGGACGATGCGGAGCACCGCATTTTCGAGGTGAACCAGACGCGCGGGACAGAAGGCTTCACCCGCGTGAAAGAATTGATGTACGAGGCGATGGAGCGCATCGAGCAGCTCCACATTGCCGGCGAATCCGTTACGGGTGTGCCGAGCGGGTACCGAGATCTGGACGAGATGACGGCCGGATTTCAGCCATCGGATCTCATCATCATCGCGGCTCGGCCGTCGATGGGCAAAACGGCATTCGTCTTGAACTGCGCCCAGAACGCCGCGCTCGATGCCAAAACTCCCGTTGCGTTCTTTTCACTCGAGATGAGCAAACAGTCGCTGCTGCAGCGCATGCTCACGAGTGAGGCACGGGTTGACGCGCAGCGGCTGCGTAAGGGAAAGCTGCGCGACGATGAGTTCGTTCAGCTCGGCCGCGCGGCGGGGCTGCTCAGTCAGGCTCCGATCTGGATTGACGACACGCCCGCAATCTCATTGTTGGAGATGCGCTCCAAGGCGCGACGGCTCAAGGCGGAGAACAACATTGGGATGGTCATTGTTGACTATCTGCAACTGATGCAGGGACCGTCGGGCTCCGAGAACCGCCAGCAGGAAATCAGCCTGATATCACGCTCGCTCAAGGCACTCGCGCGCGAGCTTCGCGTGCCGGTGATTGCGCTGTCGCAGTTGAGTCGGGCTCCGGAGCAGCGGACGGGTGACAACAAGCGACCGCAACTGTCGGATCTGCGCGAGTCAGGGGCGATCGAGCAGGACGCGGACGTCGTCATGTTTCTGTATCGGCAGGAATACTACGATGTGCTCGAAGGCAAGGATCCGAGCCAGCCGGACAAGGATGGCAAGGTGTCGCAAGGTTTGGCCGAGGTTATTGTTGGTAAGCAGCGCAACGGCCCAACGGGAAACGCGACGCTCTTCTTCAACCGTGCCTTCACGCGCTTCGAGAATTACTCCGGCCGAGGTGCCGGGAGCGGATCGCACAACGGGCCGCAACACGGATCGCACGGAGAGTGAGTCCAAGGGCAAAGACGCTGTACCGTTGCACCAGTTGCGGGTCGGACCACCCTAAGTGGGCCGGACAGTGTGACACATGCAGCGAGTGGAACACACTTGTGGAGGAGATGGCGACGCCTTCCGCGGGGGCCGGCGGAGCGGCGGCGCGACGTCGGGGTGGCGCTCAGTCGCTTGCGGCGGGCGGGGTTGCAGCGCACGCACCGCGGCTACGCGAGGTGCACGGTTCGGAGGACCGACGCTGGAAGACCGGAATCGGGGAGTTTGACTTCGTCCTTGGCGGTGGGATTGTACCGGGCTCAGTGGTCCTGATCGGTGGAGAGCCGGGCATCGGGAAATCGACGCTGCTACTGCAGGTTGCCGCGACGCTTCAGGGACGTGGGTACGACGTGTTGTACGTCTCAGGCGAAGAGTCGCCGCTGCAGGTGAAGCTGCGGGCCGACCGGCTCGGTGATGCGGCGCAGGACGTGATGCTGTTAAGCGAGACCAATCTTGAAACGATTCTCGCGACAGCGGCTGAGCAATCACCCAAGGTGATGGTGGTCGATTCGATTCAGACAGTGTTCACGTCCGATCTGGAGGGCGCACCCGGAAATGTGGGGCAAGTGCGCGAGTCGGCGGCGAGGCTGATGCACTTCGCCAAGGCTTCGGGCGTGAGCGTCTTTGTGGTCGGGCACGTGACCAAGGGCGGCGGCATCGCCGGACCCAAGACCCTCGAGCACATCGTGGACACGGTACTGTACTTCGAGGGCGAAGGGTCGTTGGATCATCGCGTGCTGCGCGCGACGAAAAACCGTTTCGGCAGCGTTGACGAGATTGGTGTGTTCCGCATGAGTCAGAGCGGACTGGAGCCAGTTGCGAACCCATCGGAGTTATTCCTGGGTGATCGCGCCAACGTATCGTCCGGCAGTGCTGTCACACCATTGCTCGAAGGTACGCGACCGATTCTGATCGAGGTCCAGGCGCTCGCCGCGAAGGCGGGGTTCGGCACTCCGCAGCGCGTGAGCACGGGATTCGACGGGCGTAGGTTCGCGCTCCTGCTCGCGGTGCTGGACAAGCGCGCAGGATTGTCGTTTGCATCATTGGATGTGTTTCTCAATGTGGTCGGTGGAATGCGGTTGCAGGAACCCGCTGGCGATCTGGCTGTCGCCGCGGCGATTGCGTCGAGCGTGTACGACCGCGCCATCGCGTCGGACGCGGTTTTCTTCGGCGAGGTCGGCCTTGGCGGCGAGATCCGCCCGGTCGCTCAAACTGAGCGACGTCTGGCCGAGGCCGCCAAGATGGGAATGCGAACGGCTTACGTGGCGGAACGCTCAGCAGGCGGACGTATACCACGCGGAGTTCGCGCGATCGGCATGCGGACCATACGTGATATGTTCGACGCGATGTTCGCGTGAGTGATCCCGTCGGCTCGGGCATGGCCGCCGATACTGTCGCAGACGCTTTCGCGGATGTCGGCGTCGTCATTGTCGCGGCGGGTTCGGGAACCCGCACCGCATCTTCAGAGTTGAAGCAGTTTCGCTGGATTGCGGGTAAGCCGATGCTGCTGCACAGCGTTCAGGCCTTTCAGGCCAGAGCTGACGTCGCGATGGTCGTCGCGGTTCTTCCGCGCGCTTACGCGGGAGATCCGCCGCCGTGGATATTCCAGAGCGACCTGGACCGGTTGCTCATTTCCGTGGGCGGACGCGAGCGCGGCGAGTCCGTGTACAACGGACTGGAGGACCTTCCGCCGGAAGTCCGAATCGTTGTGGTGCATGACGCGGCGCGCCCGCTGGTGCCTGATTCAGTTATCGATTCGGTCATCTCGGTCGCGCGCACCGGGAGCGTCGCCATCGCCGCGATGCCCGTGACTGATACGCTCAAGCGAGTGGGCGATGACGGACGGGTAGTCGAGACCGTCGAGCGCCATGGACTCTGGCGCGCGCAGACACCGCAGGCGTTCCCGCGCGACGTCATCGATGACGTTCATCGCCGCGCGCGACTGGATCAGGTGACCGCTACGGATGACGCGGGACTGTGCGAACGATACGGGGTTCCCGTTGTTGTTGTACGCGGCAGCGAACGGGCGATGAAAATCACCACAGAGACTGATTTCTCCCGCGCCGAAGCACTCAGCATTCTTTCCGAATGACACCGCCGTCGCCGTCGGTCCCGTTCTGGTCGGCGGAAGAAGTTGAGGCCTCGCTGCGTGGCACGATCGCGCATCTGGACGCACGCGGGGTGCTGGCGTATCCAACCGAGACGGTGTACGGCTTTGGGGGCGGCGCTGACCACGAATCGGTGGCCAATCTCGTTGCGCTCAAGTCGCGTCCGCGGGGCAAACCATTCCTAATGCTGATCGCCGGAGTCGACATGCTCGCTCGGCTCGACCTGCACCTCACACCCGCCGCATCATCGCTCGCGTCGCGGTTCTGGCCGGGCCCGCTCACGCTTGTTCTGCCCGGTGGAGAACGGCGCGTTCCTGACGCGCTGCGCGGGCCGGAGGGAGGCATAGCGGTTCGCTGGACACCGCACTCGGGATTGCAGCGACTCATTCGCGCGTACGGCGATCCCATCACCTCCACCAGCGCCAACCGCCCGGGCCATCCGCCCGCCCAATCGGCGGCCACGGTTGTGCACGATTGGTGGGATGCGATTGCGCGCGGAACGCTACACGTGCTCGACGGCGGAACGCTCACGGCCTCGGAACCTTCAACAGTTGTAGATTGCATGGGCGATCGTCCGCGCATTATTCGTCCCGGAGCCATACCGGCGTCGACCCTGCGGCTTGCCGCTCCAACTCTAGTGCCAATTGCCTAGCCAGTGAAAGTTGTTTTCGTCTGCACGGGCAACACGTGCCGCAGTCCGTTCGCCGAAGCGCTCGGTCGTCGGATGGCCGCGGAGCGCGGAGTTGCCGTCGAGTTCGCAAGTGCCGGGACCGGCGCCGTGCTGGGCGCGCCTGCGACTGACGGAGCGATGCTCGTGGGACTCGAGCGAGGGCTGGACCTGTCGCGACATCGGAGCAGGCCGCTGCTGCCGGAAGATGTCGCGGGCAACACGATCGTCCTCGCGATGTCGCGCAGTCACATTGCCGGTATCCGCGCCGTCGCGCCGGACGCCCGTGTCGCGCTGCTGGACGAGTATGGCTCCAACGGAGCGTCCTGTCGCTCGGTCGGTGATCCCTTCGGAGGCGACCTGAACGATTACCGACTCGCCGCGGACGAGATCGAGCAGATGCTAGGCCCGGCACTGGATCGCATCGTCGCCGAACGCTCGGCGCAATCCCAGTAACTGGTTAATGAAAAGGCCCGCGCGGCTGGTACTGCTTGGGCATCCCGTTGCGCACTCGCTATCGCCCCGCATGCAGAACGCCGCGCTCGCCGCCGCTGGAATTGGGGTCCACTACTCGGTGCTCGACGTCGAGCCGCCCGGGATATCAGTTGTCATCGATGAGCTTCGCAAGGAGGGAGGCGCCGGTAATGTCACGATACCGCACAAGCAAACCGTCTTCGCGCTCTGCGGTCGCGTGACGGAGGTCGCGAGGACGACGCATGGCGTGAACACCTTCTGGTTCGAGGAAGGGGCTCTGGTCGGTACGAACACCGACGTAGGCGGCTTCGACGGTGCGGCTCGTAATCTCATGACGCAAAACGGACGCGCGCTGCCACGGCGCGTCACGCTGCTCGGCGCGGGCGGCTCGGCCGCCGCCGTTGCCACCGCGATTTCAGGGTGGCAGGGGACTGAACTCACGATCTGGTCGCGCACCGAGCACAGCGCATCCAATCTGGCGCAACGATTTGACTGCGCGCACGCTGAACGCGATCTCACGCTCGCTGTAGCTGGAGCGGAGCTTATAGTGAATGCAACACCCATCGGCCTCACTGACGATCTGCTTCCGGTTCCAATCGAACTGCTCGGTCCGGACGCCGCAGTTATGGACCTGGTATATCGTGCCAGAGACACGCCGTGGGTCCGCGCCGCACGGTCGGCAGGTCTTCCGGCCGTTGATGGCCTGCCGATGCTGGTCGAGCAGGGCGCGCTCGCCTTCGAGTGCTGGTTTGGGTTTGCGCCGGACCGGCGGGTAATGTGGGAGGCGGCAGTAGCGTAGCGAAGCTCACGCACTGCGCGGCGCCACTGTCGTGCATCGCTGTTGCGGCGGTGCAGGCGGCACTGGACTTCTTTCTGCCACGCGCGTGCGTTTGTTGCGATTCAGCGCTGTCCACTGAGGACCACGGGCTGGTATGTGGCCTGTGTCTTTCTCGGGTGAGTCGCCTTCCGGCGCCGCAATGCGACCGTTGTGGCCACCCAACGCATGGCCAGACGTGCGCATGGTGCGCGTTGCTCCCGCCGTTCGTGCGCTGCGCCCGATCGGTGTGCTGGGTTCCGGGCGGAGTGGGCGGAGATCTGGTGCACAAGCTCAAGTATGACGGCTGGACCCGCATTGCAGAGCCAATGGGCGACAGAATGGCAAGGCTCAGCTTTCCCCGCGACGTAGTGGAGGAACGTGCGATGATGGTAGCCGTCCCACTGGCACACGGACGGCTGCGCGAGCGCGGCTACAATCAGAGTGCATTGTTGGCAGCTCGTGTTGGCGCGCTCTGGGGTGTCCCGGTGGAAGAGGCGCTGGTCCGCAAGCGCGCGACTGAGAGTCAGACCCGCTTGACTCCGGGGGGTAGGCTACGCAACGTTGCAAGCGCGTTCGAGATCGCCGTATCCGGGCGCGACCTGGCCGGGCGCCACGTTATCTTGGTGGACGACGTCGTTACGACGGCCGCGACGCTCAACGCGTGCGCGGCCGCGCTACATGCGGGTGGCGCCCGCATCATCACGTATGTCACATTCGGGCGGGCTCGCGCCGCGGGCGACGCGCCATAACTGCCTTCACCGCCTCATCGAGGATCTCAGCATCATGGCCATTCGGGTCGGTATCAACGGTTTCGGGCGCATTGGACGTCAGGTGCTCCGCGCGGCAAAGGAGCAGGGCGTGGCCGACATCGAGTTCGTCGCTGTCAACGACCTCACGGACACAAAGACGCTGGCTCACCTGTTCAAGTACGATTCCGTACACGGCGCGTACCCGGGCGACGTCAGCGCCGACGAAGGCAAGCTGATCGTCGACGGCGACGAAATCAAAGTTCTGAGCGAGCGCGATCCAGCCGCGCTGCCGTGGAGACAGTTGGGCGTCGATATCGTCCTGGAGTCAACGGGGCACTTCACCAAGGGCGACGCCGCTCGCAAGCACCTGCAGGCTGGTGCGAAAAAGGTGATCATCTCCGCCCCTGCCACTGACGAGGACATCACCATCGTGATGGGGATCAACTCGGACAAGTACGACCCGGCCAAGCACGACATCATCTCCAACGCTTCGTGCACCACCAACTGTCTGGTTCCAATGGTCAAGGTCATTCGCGACGCGTTCGGCTTCAGGCACGCTTCGATGGTGACCATCCACAGCTACACCAACGATCAGCAGATCCTGGATCTGCCGCACAAGGATCTGCGTCGCGCTCGCGCGGCCGCGATCTCGATGATCCCGACCACCACCGGCGCCGCCAAGGCAACCTCGCTCGTTATACCCGAGGTCAAGGGAAAGATCGACGGCATCGCGATACGCGTGCCCACACCGGACGTCTCGCTTACCGAGCTGACCGTTGAGGTAGAGCAGGCGACCACCAAGGAGGCGGTGAACGCGTCATTCAGGCAGGCCGCGGATGGCCCGCTGGAGGGGATCCTCGCGTACAGCACCGAGCCGCTCGTATCTGTCGACTACATCGGCAACGCGCATTCGTGCATCCTGGACTCGCTCAACACCAACGTTATCGACGGAACAATGGTCAAGGTTTCCGGCTGGTACGACAATGAATGGGGCTATGCCTCCCGCTGTGTCGATATGATCCGCTTTGTCGGCACTCGGCTCAGCTGAGCGCGCCGGCCCGTGAATAAAAAGAAATCAGTCCAGGAGTTGCCGGACGAGGCGCTGCGCGGAAAGCGCGCTCTCGTTCGGCTCGATCTCAACGTCCCGGTAGACGAGTCCGGCGACATCACAGACGACAGCCGCATTCGCGCATCACTTCCAACGCTGGAGTACCTGCTCCAGCACGGCGCGCGCCCCGTCATCCTGTCGCACTTCGGCCGGCCTAAAGGCGCGCCGGATCAGCGTTACTCGCTGAGCCCTGTAGCCGATCGATTGGCTGCTCTCACCGGCCGCAGCGTCATCTTTGTCGGCACCACCGACACGGACGAAGCGCTCAAGGCCTCGCACAATCTCCAATCCGGCGAAATCCTTCTGCTGGAGAACACGCGCTTTTTGGGAGGCGAGGAGGAAAATGACGAGCGCCTCGCGCGCGGCTTAGCCGAACTGGGTGACCTGTATGTAAACGACGCGTTCGGCGCCGCGCACCGTGCACACGCCTCCACCGCCGGTGTCGCGAAGCACCTGCATCCAGCCGTTGCTGGTCTGCTCATGCAACGCGAACGGGAGTTCCTCGGCGGCGCGCTCGCCGACCCGGAGCGCCCGTTCATCGCCATACTGGGCGGCTCCAAGATATCCGGCAAGATCGACGTGATCCGCGAGCTGCTCCCCAAGGTAGACGCGATGCTCATAGGCGGAGCAATGGCCTGCACTTTTTTCGACGCAATGGGGATCGAGACCGGCAAATCGCTGGTGGAGCGGGACAAGGTCGAGCTCGCCGGGGAGCTGCTGGAGAGCGCCGGAACACGCATCATTCTCCCGAACGACGCAGTGGTCGCGCGCGGGATCGATCAACCGGAAACGGCGCACGCGGTGCGCCGAGACGCAATTCCGGCCGATGAGGGCATGTACGACATCGGGCCTGAGACTGGGATGTCGTACGCTCGCACGATTGGGTCGGCCAAGACCATTCTCTGGAACGGCCCCATGGGCGTCTTCGAGAAGCCGCCGTTTGACTCGGGCACAATGGCCGTAGCAAGAGCGATGGCCGATGCCACCGCGCGCAACGCGGTGACGATCGTGGGTGGCGGCGACTCCGCCGCCGCGGTCGTGAAGGCAGGGCTAGCGTCAAAGATGACCCATGTTTCGACAGGGGGCGGTGCATCGCTGGAGTTCCTGGAAGGCAAGGATCTCCCGGGCGTCACCGCGCTGGACGACGCGTGAACGGCGCCACGGGCGGCAGTACACGCCGGCGCGTATTCGCCGCCAATTGGAAGATGAACCACGGCCCAGCGGCCGCCCGCGCGTTCACGCGAGACTTCGTCGCCCGCTATCGGTCCGATGCAGACAGCGACGTCATCTTCTTTCCGCCCGCGCTGTCGCTTGCCGCGGCAATTGAAGGCGCAGGCGAGGCGCCTCCGTTCCGCTTTGGCGTTCAGAACATCTACAGCGCTGACAAAGGCGCATTCACGGGCGAGAACTCCGCACCGATCGCGCGTGATGCAGGCGCTAGGCTCACGCTGGTGGGGCACTCAGAGCGGCGACACGTGTTCGGTGAAACGAACGAGCAGACTGCCGCCAAGTGCGCAGCGGCTGAACGCGCTGGGCTGACGCCGCTACTCTGTGTCGGCGAAACGCTGGAGCAGCGCGAGGGTGGCGAGACCGAGTCGGTAGTCAGCAGCCAGTTGCGCGTCGGATTGTCCGACCTGAAGGACCCGCTGCTCACGACTTCCGTCATCGCATACGAGCCGGTTTGGGCCATCGGAACGGGGAAGAACGCCACGCCGGAAGATGTGGCCGACATCCACACGGTCCTCCGGGCAGTGCTCGCGGAGCTACTCGGCGACGCCGCAGAAGGAGTACGCATCCTGTACGGGGGCAGCGTGACGCCGGGTAATGTGTCGCGACTGCTGATGGCCGCCAACGTCGACGGCGTTCTGGTTGGCGGTGCCAGCCTGGAGGTCGGCAGCTGGTTGTCCATCTGCTCCGCCTCGCTTAATTTGTAAGGCTACATGTATACCTTTCTTCTAGTCCTGCTGGTAATCACCAGCATCGTGCTCATCGCGGCGATTCTGCTGCAGAGCGGCAAGGGCCAGGGGCTTTCGGCCAGCTTCGGGGGTGCCAGCTCTTCGCCCGACGCGTTCATCGGGATGCGCCAGGCCGGTAACCTGCTCACCAAGATCTCCTGGTGGGGCGGCGGCGTGTTTCTGGCCCTCGCGTTCATTCTGCAGCTGATGTCCACCAGGACACGGGTGCCGCGGTCGGTCCTCGAGGGCAAGCTCGGCGCACCCGCGGCCGCGGTGCCGCCGCTTCCGAACGCTGCTGCTCCGGCAGTTCCGTTCAGCCCGACGAGTCCGGCAAAAGGCGGCGCCAGCCGCACGAGCCCGCTCACCCCGACGCCAGCCGCACCGGCGCAAACTGTCCCGCCCAGGCCGTAGCACAGCAAACCGGAGCCAAGTGGCCGCGTCGATTTCCACCGCAGTACCGGGGTTCCTGCTTCTCGAAGACGGAACCCTTTTTCACGGGCGTCTGCACGGATCCGAAGCCCTGCACCGGAGGGTGCCCGAGGCCGCCGAAGTCGTGTTTACTACCAACATGACGGGTTATCAGGAGGTCTTCTCCGATCCGTCGTACCGGGGCCAGATCGTGGTGATGACGGCGCCGCAGATCGGAAACTACGGCGTGAACGTGGAGGACCCGGAGTCCGCGCGGGCACAGGTCGCCGGCGTCATCGTCCGCGAGCTTTCGCGCACTTACTCGAACTGGCGCGCGCAGGGGGATTTGATCTCCTGGTTGTCGGCAGCACAAGTTCCTGTCCTGGAAGAAGTTGACACGCGTCGCCTCACAAAGCATTTGAGATCGGCCGGCGTGATGCAGGGCACCATCGCTGCGGGTGATCTGCCCAGCGCGGAAACTGTCGCGGCCCTGGAATCGTGCACGTCGATGGACGGGCTCGATCTGGCGAGCGTCGTATCTACAGGCGAGGCATACGAGTGGGGCGATCCGGCTGCGCCATATCATGTGATCGCGTACGACTTCGGCATCAAGCGCAACATTCTGCGCCTGTTCGAGCAGAGCGGTTGTCGCGTTACCGTCATTCCAGCCACCACGCCGGCCGAGGACGTTCTGGCCCAGCGGCCCCACGGAGTGTTCCTGTCCAACGGGCCGGGGGATCCCGCCGCAATCGAGTACGCGCCGGCGATGGTGCGCGCTATCGCGGAGTCGGGCACACCGCTATTCGGGATCTGCCTCGGGCATCAGCTCATAGGCCTCACCTTTGGCGGCAAAACCGCCAAGATGCCGTACGGCCACCGTGGCGGAAACCATCCGGTGGTAGAGGTCGCGACGGGGCGCGTGCTCATCACGTCGCAGAATCACGGCTTCGCGGTCCAGGGCGATGAGCATGGGATTCCGGGCGCCGACGCGCTGGAGGTGACGCATGTCAATCTCAACGACCGGAGCGTTGAAGGCGTCCGGCATCGGGAACTCCCGGTGTTCGCGGTGCAGTACCACCCTGAGGCGGCGCCCGGACCACACGATGCGCAGCCACTGTTCGACGAGTTCCTCAACAGCTTGCGTCGGAATCAGTAAATCCATACATTCCAATGACTTAGCGTTACAACTGGGGTCTTGGAATGACAAAGGCGGACCTCGTCGAGCTCGTCACGACGCAGATTGCGGAAACGGCCGGCCCGACGATCTCGAAGAAGGATTGCGCGCGCGTCGTCGACATCTTTCTCGACGCGATAAAAGACGCGCTCAAGGAGCAAAAGAACATCGAGGTGCGCGGCTTTGGAACGTTCAAGATCCGACGTCGCAAGCCGCGCATGGCTCGCAATCCGCGGACCGGTGATCCGGTCGAAGTGGCGGCGCGCCCGGTTCCGGTCTTCAAACCCTCAAAAGAGCTCCGTGCTCTGATCGCCGACATTGACGTGTCGGAATTATCAGAGGCGTAGCGTCGCTTTCAATGGAGATTACTGTACGGCTCTTCGCCGCATACGCAGACGCGCTCGGCGCGTCGCACACCACTGTTCAGATGCCGGAGCCGGCAACGGTCGGCGCACTGCGGGCCGCGCTCGCCGGGCTTTCGAGCCGGCTTCCACCGCGGCCGATCATCGCGGTGAACGCCGAGTACGCCAACGACGACCGGCGGATCACCGAGCGGGACGAAGTCGCGGTGATCCCGCCGGTTTCAGGCGGATGATGTACTCGCACGTAGGTCCCGAGCGCATCGACGTGGCCCATGTCACCGACATGGTCATGCGCGTTGGCAATGGCGGAATCGCGACATTCGTCGGGACAGTGCGGGACGTGGCGGACGGTTGCAGCGTCGTGGGTCTGGAATATTCGGCGTACCTGGAGATGGCGGAGAAGGAGCTGGCGAGGATCGTGGCGGAAGCGGTCGCAACCAACCCCGACGCAGATATCGCGGCTGTGCACCGCATCGGTAATCTCGCGGTCGGTGACGTGAGTATCGCCATCGCGGCCGGCCACGCACATCGCGGCCCGGCTTTTGACTCATGCCGGTACGTGATTGAAGAAGCCAAGCGACGCGTTCCTATCTGGAAGCGGGAACGCTACGCCAGCGGCGAATCCGAGTGGGTGATCCCGACCGGTGCGGCCGCCGCGCCCGCCGGATCGGCGGCCGTACCCATCGGCGAGGGCTGAGCGTGCGCGACGGTTTCGGGCGCAGCATCGAGTATTTGCGCATCTCGGTCACGGATCGGTGCAACTTCCGATGCGTTTACTGCATGCCCGAGCGAGGGCTGGACTGGTTGCCCAAACCCAATCTGCTCACAGATACGGAGATCGTGTCCATCGTGTCGCAGTTCGCGCCAATGGGACTGCGCCGGCTGCGCATTTCCGGCGGCGAACCCACGATCCGCCCTGGGCTCGCCGCGCTAGTCTCACGCATTCGCGACGTCGCCGACATTGAAGACATCGCTCTCTCAACCAACGGGGTGCGCCTTCCCGCGATGGCTGACTCACTGCGTGCGGCGGGGATCAACCGCCTCAACATCAGCGTCGATTCGCTCCGCGCCGACCGCATTGCCGCGATCGCGCGGCGCAGCCTCGCCTTCGACCCGGTGGATGTGGCGAGACTGTCGGTCGCGGCCGGTTTCGACCCGGTCAAGCTGAACATGGTCGTTATGCGCGGCGTCAATGACGATGAGATCACCGACGTTGCACGACTGACGCTGGAGCTTCCGATCCACGTGCGCTTCATCGAGCTGATGCCGGTCGGCGACATGCGCGACGTGACGCAGGACCACTCCGTCTCCTCGACCGAAGTTCTCGCGCGCGTGTCGGCCGCGATTGGTGAGCTCACGCCCGATGTGGGCCCAGCGCTCGGCAATGGGCCAGCGCGGTACTACCGCGGGCACGGCGCCGCGGGAACCATCGGTGTCATCACGCCGCTCACGCACAGCTACTGCGCGTCGTGCAATCGCGTGCGACTCACCGCGGACGGACGCCTTCGCACCTGTCTGTTTGGAGACCACGAAGTGGACATGCGCACGCCGCTGCGCGCCGGTCTCGCGCTAGCCCCATACCTTGAGCGCGCGCTGCGAGAAAAGCCCGAGGCGCACGCGTTGCTGCAACTACGCACGGGTGGCCTTGTCGCCCTCTCGCAAACGGGGGGATAGCCACCTAAGTTACGCGCTAACTTACGAGCTGAGCCAGGTATCAGGCCAAGCGACGGAGTGGTCCAGCTTTAATCTCACGGTTCGCCCTATCAATCCGCATATCTAATGGTTAATAAAATCACGGTCGTCGGTGCTGGTAACGTCGGTGCAACCACCGCGCAGCGTCTGGCCGAGAAAGAGCTTGCACGACAAGTAGTGATGGTCGACGTCGCTGAGGGGATCCCGCAGGGGAAGGCGCTGGACCAGTGGGAGTCGGCTCCCATCGAAGGTTTCGATTCGCGCGTCATCGGCACCAATAGCTATGACGAGACCGCCGGATCCGACATCGTCGTGATCACCGCCGGCATCGCGCGGAAGCCGGGAATGTCGCGCGACGATTTGCTCAACACCAATGCCGGAATCGTCAAGCAGGTGGCCGAGCAGGTGAAGACGACGTCGCCGAACGCCATCATCATCATGGTGTCCAACCCGCTGGACGTGATGTGTTACGTCGCGCTCAAGGTGACGGGCTTCCCACGCGAGCGCATTCTCGGAATGGCCGGAGTGCTCGATACCGCCCGCTACCGCAGCTTTCTTGCCGAAGCCGCTGATGTCTCCGTGCGCGACATTCAGGCAATGGTGCTCGGTGGGCACGGCGATACGATGGTACCACTTATCTCGTACACATCAGTGAGTGGCATTCCGATTTCGCAACTGCTGTCCAAGGAAAAGCTCGACGCCATCGTGAATCGCACACGCAACGGCGGCGCCGAAATCGTGAAGCATCTCAAGACGGGCTCGGCGTACTACGCGCCATCCGCGGCGGCGGTGCAGATGTGCGAGTCCATCGTGCTGGATCAGAAGCGCATCCTGCCGTGTGCCGCATGGCTAATGGGCGAGTACGGGATGAACGATCTATTCCTTGGCGTGCCGTGCAAGTTGGGCAGCGCTGGCCTGGAAAAGATCTACGAGGTCGACCTCACGGATGAAGAGCGCGCGGCACTCCAGAAGAGCGCCGATGCGGTGCGAGAGCCGATGCAGGCAGTCAAGCTCTAGTAGATCATGAGCCGGGCACAGGCGTTCTGGCGATCAGCCATCGGCAAGAAGGTCGTGATGGCCGTGACCGGAATAATCGGAATCGGCTTTGTGATCGGACATCTCGCGGGCAATCTTCTCGTATATCGAGGGGCCGCGGCGCTCAACGGCTACAGTCGCTTTCTGCACAGCACCGGCGAGCTGCTCTGGATTGTTCGAATTGTCCTGATTGCGGCGCTCATCCTGCACGTGCTCGCCGCGTACTCACTGACACGATTGAACAACGCTTCGCGGCCGCGCGCCTACGCTCGGCGCGAGCCGCAGTTTTCCACGCTCGCGTCTCGCACGATGCGCTGGGGCGGCGTGCTGGTGCTCATCTTCATCATTCTGCACATTCTCCACTTCACCACCCGAACACTGCGTCCGGCGGGTACGTTCGCCGAAGGCGACGTGTTCGCCAATGTGGTGAACAGCTTTCACATCTGGTGGGTAGTGCTGTTCTACCTGGTCGCGACGATCTTCCTCGGGCTGCACCTGTACCACGGTGCGTGGAGCTCGGTGCGAACTCTTGGCGTCACCGGGGAATCGCCGTATCCGCTGCACCGTCGGGCTGCGGCCGCAATCGCTGCGCTCGTCTGGCTCGGCTTCACGCTCGTGCCACTCGGCGTCTTTCTCGGCTGGGCAGGTAGATAATGCAACTGGATTCCAAGATTCCGTCGGGCCCGCTGGAGCACAAGTGGGAACAGCACCAGTTTGACGTCAAGCTGGTGAACCCGTCGAACAAACGTCGATACACCATTATTGTCGTGGGCTCCGGACTCGCTGGCGCATCCGCGGCCGCGACGTTGAGCGAGCTGGGATATCAGGTAAAGTGCTTCTGTTTCCAGGACTCGCCGCGCCGCGCTCACAGTATCGCCGCCCAGGGCGGGATCAACGCGGCGAAGAACTACCAGAACGACGGCGATTCGGTTTACCGCCTCTTCTACGACACCATAAAAGGCGGCGACTTTCGCTCGCGTGAGGCCAACACGTACCGGCTGGCGCAGGTGTCCGTGGACATCATCGATCAGTGCGTCGCGCAGGGTGTACCGTTCGCGCGCGAGTACGGCGGCCAGCTCACGAACCGTTCCTTCGGTGGTGCGCAGGTGTCGCGCACTTTCTACGCCCGCGGCCAGACCGGACAGCAGCTATTGCTCGGCGCGTATCAGGCACTCGAAAAGCAGATCGCGACGGGTGCGGTTACGATGTTCCCACGCACGGAGATGCTCGATCTCGTTCTGATTGGCGGCAAGGCACGCGGAATCGTCGCGCGAAACCTGCTGACGGGCAAGATCGAATCGCATCCGGCCGACGCGGTGATACTCGCGACGGGTGGCTACGGCAACGTGTTCTATCTGTCTACCAACGCGC
>JBPCNJ010000097.1:0-9126 GCA_051001375.1 Gemmatimonadaceae bacterium | reverse complement strand
CGTGGTGGAGTCAGCAAGCGATGGATAAGGTGCTCGCGGCTCAGCCAATCAAGGTCCCGGTCATGCTGGTACACAGCCTGTGGGACCAGGAAGATATCTACGGCGCGATAGCCGTTTACAAGGCCATGGAGCCCAAGGATGTCAACAACGACAAGGTGTTCCTCGTCATGGGTCCGTGGCACCACGGCCAGGAGATCGAGGATGGCAGCTCGCTCGGCGCGATCAACTTCAACAGCAACACGTCGCTGTATTTCCAGCAGCACATCCTGGGGCCCTTCCTTGCGCACTATCTCAAGGACGGCGCACCAGCAGCCGACGTCGCGCCGGTCAACGCGTTCGAGACGGGCACCAATACGTGGGAGCGACTCAGCTCCTGGCCGGCGGGGTGCAGCAGCGGCTGCACCGTTCGCCCGACTCCGGTTTACCTGGAATCAGGTTTCAGAGTCGGCTTCGCTGCGCCCACCTCAGTGCCCGCGTCCAACCTCAAGGGCACCGCGTCCGCCGGCTATGACACGTACACTTCCGACCCGGCCAAGCCGGTACCATTCCGCGCCCGTCCAAGCCAACCGATAGGTTATGATGCGCCGCTAACCTGGGTGCAGTGGCTGGTAGACGACCAGCGCGAAGCGTCCGGACGCACTGACGTTCTGGCGTACCAGTCAGACGTGCTGACCGCGCCCGTAAAGATCAGCGGGCAACCAGTCGCAAACATCATGGCGTCCACCTCCGGCAGCGACGCCGATTGGGTGGTGAAGGTAATCGACGTGTATCCCGACGAAGTGGGTGGCGACCCGAAGATGGGCGGGTATCAGTTGCCGGTATCGATGGACATCTTCCGCGGACGATATCGCGAGAGTTTCGCCGTACCAAAGGCCATCACGCCGAACAAGCCCCTGCTCTACAAGTTCGCGCTCCCGACAGCAAACCACGTTTTCCTGCCGGGCCACCGGATCATGGTGCAGATCCAGTCGAGCTGGTTCCCACTGTACGATCGCAATCCGCAGACGTTCGTCCCGAACGTCTTCTGGGCCAAACCTGGCGACTACAGAAAGGCGGAGCAGCGAATTTTCCACGAGCCCGGCAACGCCAGCTTCGTGGAGCTGCCGATCGTGACAGCAAGTGGACGCTGAACTGAGCCGAACGCAAGTGCAGAAGGGGACGCCCAAGGGCGGGAATTATCGCGCTCACCCAGCGAGGTTCCCGCCCTCAACGCCCCACCGCCTGGTTCGCACGTGGCGTCACGATCTCATATTCCTTGGGCGGCTCGGCGTTCAACAGATATCGGACGAAGTAATCCCACCGCCGCCGCATCATGTAGTTGGTCGCCGCACCGTAGCCGTGTCTCGCGTTCGGAATAATCAGCTCGTCAAAATCCTTGTTGGCTTTGATGAGAGCGGCCGCCACGAGGTCGGTGTTGGACGGAGGCACGTTGTCGTCCATGGAGCCGTGCGCCAGTAGCAGATGGCCCTTCAGGTCCTTTGCGAAGTTCTGGTTCGCTTCGATGTCGTAGTTGTCGGGCGCGCTGCCGTTCTGAACTAGCAATCCCTGATACCGCTCGCCCCAATCATCCTCGTAGTTGCGCTGGTCGTGATTACCCGACTCGGCGATGCCGGCCTTGAAGAAATCGGGATATCGGAACATCGCGTCCGCGGTGATGAACCCGCCGCCGGAGTGGCCGTAAATTCCCGCGCGATCCGCGTCGATCCACGAGTAACGCGACGCCAGCTCCTTCATCGCAGCAACCTGATCCGGGATGGTGTTGTCGCGTCCCATCGCACCGTAGTACGCGTCATGAAAGCTCTTCGATCTACCCGGTGTACCCATGCCGTCCACCGTTATCACCACGAAGCCGAGCTCGGCCAGCGCCTGATGATCGCCACGTGCCGCGCTGAAGCTGCGCGAACCAACGCTGCCTGACTGCGGTCCCGGATACGGGTTGTTGATGATCGGATACTTCTTTGTCGAGTCGAAGTTGGTCGGGCGGAACATCAGCCCATATAGCTTCGTCTTACCGTCGTGAGCCGTTGTGACGATTGAGATCGGCGGCTGCCACCCAGACGCGACTAGCCGCGAGATATCCGCGCTTCCGAGCGGCATGACGACGTGGCCCGTGGCATCGCGCAGCACGACGGTCGGCGGAACGTCCGGCTTGGAGTAGCTATCGATAAAGTAGCGCCCACTCGGTGACATCTGAATCGAGTGATCACCGCTCTCGGGGGTGAGCGCCGTCCATCCGCGTCCGTCCAGCCCGACCCTGTAGTAGTGCCGGAAGTACGGATCTTCGCTCGGCTTGCGACCGAGTGCTTCGACGAGCATGGTGTGGGCGCGCTCATCGATACGCCCGATCGCCTGCACCGGCCCGGCGCCCGTCGTGATCTCGCGCAGCAGTTTACCCGTGTTCAGATCGTACGCGTACAACTGTGACCAATCGTTGCGCTCGGATGACCAGATGATCTCGTTAGCCGGCCATATCACGCGCCAGCCAGCCACCGACTCAAACTGCGTGGGCGAACTTTCCTCGAACAGCGTGCGTACAGCGCCAGTGGCAGCATCGGCGAGCTTCACGGTCGCATGCTTGTGATCACGCGACGTGCTGACGTACGCGAGCCGCGCGCCGTCCGGGCTCCAGATCAGGTCGTCCATATCGAGATCGTCGCCCAACATTGCACGGTGATAGTCCGGCGGCGTTTGCAGACGCGTGATCTTTGTGTTGTCAACATCGATGATCACGCGACTGATCATCGAAACGACACTGTCACCGACCAGTGGATACTTCCACGTCGAGAGACGCGGGTGACCGACGCGGGTGTCGACGAGATACATGTCGCCGACGTTGCGGTCATCCTGTTGTTGCGTGGCGATCTTTTTCGAGTCGGGCGACCAGCGTAGAATCGGGCGGTCGCTGTGCACCCATCCGGCGTTATCCGTAGCGTAGCCAAAGTTCTTGGAACCGTCGGTTGTTAGCTGAGTCTCACGTCCCGTAGCCACATCACGAACCCACAGGTTCCAGTCGCGAATGAACGCAGCGCGCTTGCCGTCAGGAGAGAGCGCAACCGGTGGACCCGCGGCATCGCGACGTCCCGCTACCGCATGTGCCGATGAATCTGTATCCGCCGTGCAGCTTCCACCGCCGATGTCGCAACGCCATCTCCTGTTGCCAATGTCAAGAACGACGTGTGTACCGTCGCTCGACAGCTGCGCATGTTGCACGGGGATGTTGTGCGGATCAATAACGCCGGCGCCCGCGCGAGTGAGTGCCTGTGCCACCGCGGAAGCGTTGAACAGAGCGACGCGTGATCGCTTCGCCGGATCGACCAGCAGCCACTCCGAGCCAGTCGCCGTAGTGTTTTTATAATAGAACCTTTCGTCCGGAAGCCACGTCGCTATCACAGTCCCGCCTACAACGAGCGGATTGACGTTGAAGGAGAGCATCCGCGCCGCTCGGTCGTAGTCCGCGGTGGTGAGCGCGCGCTGTGCGCGGGCAACGGGCACGGTACTCAGAGTTGCGCAGATAAGAGCGAGCGAGCTGTTGAGACGTCGGATGTACATTGCGATTCAGTCGAGTGGTAGCGAGGTGATCAGACAGAGGGCCGAGACAGAAGGTCAGGAAACGAGATCAGCTACCCGGATGATACTGCCGCTCCGTATGCCCTTTGAGCTGTGACGGATAGAAGTACACCTCCCGCAGATCTCCTTTACTGTATCGTAGCGCCTGATCATTGAAGTGCGGCGACTCCGGGTGCCCGCTCTCCCCGCCCGCGGTGATGGCCCTGGCCCGCACACTGTCGCCGAACTCCACGACCGCCACGAAGCTATTGCCGCTAGTCCCATACCACTTCTTCGTCCACGGATATGGGCGCGCTCCAAACGATGCCAGAGACCCCCACCGTGACGATGTGAAGCCCACCGGAATGCTTGGTTTCGCGTCGTTGAACGGCTGCACAATGTCACCCGTGAGGCGCTGGAATCTGTTGACGTTCCCCCAGGGGGTTCTCCATGTTCCGAAGTCGGCGGCGAGCTTGTCAGACGCGGCTGACAGCGCCTCGAGCCGCTGCTCCGCCGGAACTCTGTTCACGCTGGTATCGCCTTCGGACATCTCCGCAGTGAGAAAGTCGGCACCCACCCGGGTCCCGAGCGCCTCGCCGTAGAAGACGGCCAGCGACGTCGGCACCGAGGTCGCGGACCAGCGGAAGTCCCATCCCCGCAGCATCTGAATCTGCTCGGCCAGCTTCGCCTTCAACGGGCTCGCTGCGGGCGCTGCGTCATAAGCCTTAATCAGTGAAGGGATCAGGTCCGCGAACGCCGGTAGATAGCTGTCGTACGCGGCCGAGATGAGCGAGTTGACTGTGAAGTCCTTCTTGTTCTCCAACACTCTGATTGCGTGACGACCGCGTGGCGACTCGCCGCCGGTCTCCACATATGCGGGATAGTCGGCCCGCTTTGGACTGTATGCCCCCGCCGCTGACCAGGGCCAGTTGTTGGTGTTATACAGCCAGCCGTTGGGCGGGTTCAGCAAGCCGGGCGTCTCGTCGATGGAAAGAATGCCGTGCCACTCCGTCGCTGGATCGCTGCCGTTCACGGGCTTTGTCCAATCAAAGCGCGTGTCGCGCTTCGGGATAAAGTTGGAGTGGAAGTATGCGATGTCGCCGTCAGCGTCCGCGAAGATCGTGTTGTTGGAAGAGTTAGTGTGCAGCTCCATCGTCTGGCGGAACTCCTTGTAATTCTTCGCCCTGATCCGCGTGTACGACTGAATTAGCGCCTTCAATGGCTCCTGCATCAGCCTGACGCTGACCCACTTTCCATCCGTCTTTCGCACGACTGGGCCGTGGTGTGTTCGATATACAACAAAGTCTCGCTTCGCCATTCCGTTCGCCGTCCTGTACGGCACCGTGATGCGCGTGGCAGTGACGGGGCGATCCTCCGATGCATACCGGTAGGAGAAGCCATCGCCTTTCTGCGTCACCGTTTCCAGATATTCGTCAATGTTATCCACTCCGCTACTCGTGTGCATCCAGCCAGTGCGGTCGTTAAATCCCTGATACACGAAGAACTGCCCCCACGTCACCGCGCCATACGCATCCAGCCCCTCGTCGCTCGCCATCTGCACCTCGGCCCTGAAGAAGAACGACGTGTGCGGATTGATCAGCAAAAGTGCGTGGTGATCTATCGTGTTCGATGGCGCGATGGCGATGCCGTTGGAACCACCGGGCTCGGGCGGCGGATCATTTTGCGCGGGCGCCAGCGTCAACTCCGCGCCATGCTCGTAGAACGCCTGAAGCTGCTTCAGGTTCACGCGCTCGATATCGCCGCCGATGCTCCCCTCGCTAAACGTCAGCGCCATCCACGGCTCGAAGTGCTTGATGACACGCGGCTTCACCTCGGGGTGCTTGTACAGGTAAAAGTTGAGACCGTCGGCGTACGCCACCATCAACTTCTTCAACCACTCCGGGCTCGCCGCGTACATGGTCTTCATCGAGTCTGGATCGATGAAGAGCTTCATGCGCAGATCGCTATACACGGCCTCTTCGCCTTCAGCCTCCGCCAGGCGACCCATCGAATTGAGATAGTTCATCTCCACCCGATTGAAGTCGTCCTCAGCCTGCGCGTACATCAGCCCGAAAACGGCATCGGCGTCCGTCCTGCCGTGGACATGCGGAATGCCCCAATCATCTCGAATGATCGTCACACTCCGGGCTTGCCGCTCCCAACCGGCGACCTCGCCATTGGCGGGTTGGTTGTGCTCCGGACCGATCGGGGCAGCTGAAGCGCAAGCGGAGGCAAACGCCGCAGCGAAGATGACAACAAGCTTCTTCATGAGTAGCGCACCGGGCGGTGTACGGGGCAGTGTGAGATCATCCAATGTCACGCGAACCTATCGACGGAATCGCCAGACCGCAAACCAATGCGGCTCAGGCAACCACAATTGTGATCGGGTAAGACGTGAAGCAACGCAGTAACGTCGCTACTTTCCAGCCATGCCTCCGGTCTCACCTTACCGCTCGCTCCCACCGGCGCGCCGCATTGCGCTGATTACGCATGCGATTTCCGCCAGCCGCGAAGCCCGCGCTCTCTACGTCCAGCGCCTGGTAGCACGCGGTGGGGGCTTCCGCGCCGCTACGCTCAACGCGTGGCCGGCCGAGCGTCTCGCCCGCGAAATCGTGCGCATGAACGCCGAGAAGGCGCAGGACGAGCTGGACCTGCTCCAGATGCTGTATGTAGATGTGGACCCGTCAATCCAGACCACCTTTCTGGACGCGGCCGGCGTGCAGCACGAGCAAGGCAAGATCGCCGACGAAACCGAGCCACCGTACGCGGACACCGAGTCGGTGCGCCGAGCCGCGGCCGCGGTCCGTGAGCAGCACGGCGACGATGGGATGCGATATCTGCGAACGCTGGCCCGGTACAACGTCGAAGGCTGGCCCGGAATCGACGCGGTCGTAACCGACCTGGAGGCGTGAACAGAAGGTCATGCGCCGATGTCGCAGCTACCGCAAGTTGTTGCACATTACCACAGTAGCGTCACACCGAAGTCCTGGAACACGGACTCGTTCGCAACGCCACGATAAAGCCCGAACTCGCGCTTCGCGTCCGCTTTCACTGGCGTCAACTTGACGGCAGGCTGCCGTCCGCGGGCGATGACGATCGCTTCCCCCCGGCTCAGCCCGCTCGATGAGCTTGGACAGCGTGGACTTGGCCGCGTGCACGGTAACTACGGACATCGTCGTTCGCACCCGTCAATCATCCTTCTGCCCAAACACCGCCATATTCGAGCTATGCCCCGGTGCCACTTTCTTTTCCGGGTAAATCCAGTGCACGGCCTGATTCACCGCCGTCGCCCCTTCCGCGAACCCGGTCGCGATCAGCTTCAATTTCCCCGGATACGTGCAGATATCACCCGCCGCGTAAATCCCAGCGCGGCCGGTTTCCATCTGGCTGTTCACCACGATCTCATCCTTTTCCAGCTGTAGGCCCCACTCTTTCAGCGCGCCCAGATCGCTGACGAAGCCCAACATCGGCAGGATGAGATCCACGTCCACTTCGCGCGTCGTCTTTGCCTTGACGTCGCGCAGCGTCACGCGCTCGATCCGATCGCCGCTGGCGTGGATGTCGTGCAGCTCGTGATACGCATGCAGCTGCGTGCGACCGTCCTCGACAGCCTTCATCACCTCCGCTACTGTCGCCGCGTGCGCGCGGAAACGGTCGCTCCGATGCACCAACGTCACCGACGCCGCGCGGCCGCACAGCTGATGTGCCCAATCGAATGCCGAGTCGCCGCCGCCGATGATCATGACGCGCTTGCCGTTGAATTGCTCCGGATCCATAACGCGGTCGT
This sequence comes from Gemmatimonadaceae bacterium, assembly GCA_051001375.1. Taxonomy (GTDB): domain Bacteria; phylum Gemmatimonadota; class Gemmatimonadetes; order Gemmatimonadales; family Gemmatimonadaceae; genus Fen-1247. The sequence continues at coordinate 1,793 of JBPCNJ010000097.1, read as the reverse complement.
GAATCCCGCGCCCGTACCAGGGCTGGGCCACGGGCTGCGGTAACCGCCTCGGTGAGAATGCACCAATCCCCGCCGCAATCACTACGGCGCGCGTCGGGAAGCGATCGGTCTCAGTCACGACCACCAGGTGCCCCTCCTCCTCTTCCAGCCCAACCACATGTTGGTTGAGGTGGATCGGGTACGCGAACTGCGCCGCCTGTTGTTCCAGTGACCTGACCAGATCCTTGGCCTGCACCTTCGGGAATCCGGCCACATCGAAGATGTCCTTCTCTGGATAAAGCGCTGTCAATTGCCCGCCCGTCTGATCCAGGGCATCCACGATCTGCGCAGTTGCTCCCCGCATTCCACTGTAGAACAGGCCAAAAAGTCCGGTTGGGCCGGCACCCAGAATCGTCAAGTCTTTGATCTCGTGGTCCATAAGGGCGAAATTAACTCCATGGTGATGAAGATCTATACCAAGACCGGGGATCGGGGCGACACAGGGCTTTTCGGCGGAGGGCGCGTACCCAAGGATGACGCGCGTGTGGAAGCCTACGGTGACGTGGATGAGCTGAACGCCGCTATCGGTGTCGCTCGCGCCGCGGACCCGATGCCGCGCGTGGACGAAGTGCTCGTCTCGGTGCAGCGCGATCTCTTCGCTATCGGCGCACTGCTCGCCACGCCGGATGTCGCCAAGATGCACGAGCAACTGGCCAAGGCTCGCATTGATGACGAGCGCGTGTCGCAACTGGAGCGCGCCATCGATGCCTGCGACGCGGAGCTGGAGCCGCTCACAGCTTTCATCCTTCCAGGCGGGACGCCCAAGGCGGCCGCTCTCCACGTCGCGCGCACGGTATGCAGGCGAGCCGAGCGACGGGTAGTGCATCTGCAACATCAGGTCGAGCTCCCAAGGCTCGCCGTCGTGTATCTGAACCGGCTCTCGGACCTCCTCTTTTCCCTGGCCCGCGTCGCCAACAGGCACGCCGGCGCGGGTGAGGTCACGTGGTAGAGTCGGTAGACGTGGCCGGACGGTGGTAGCGGCGTGGCGAGCGGCTTGGTAGCACGCGTCTCGGCCGGGAGCTACGACATCAGCATCGCCCCTGGCTCACTGGCCGACGCAGCCGACGTAATCCGTCGCGTAGCACCCGCGCACCGGTACGCCCTTGTTACGGACACCAACGTCGGGCCCCTGTACGCCGATCCCGTTCGGCGACCGTTCGACAGCGATTGTGTCGTCTTGTGTACGATTCGTGCAGGAGAATCGCACAAGACTCGCGCCAGCTGGGCAACGGTAACCGATCAGCTGTTGGGCGCCGGTCTGGGCCGAGACTCGGCAGTTATCGCGCTTGGCGGCGGCGTGGTTTGTGATCTGGCCGGCTTCGTTGCGGCGACCTTCATGCGCGGCGTTCCGGTAGTCCATCTGCCGACCACGCTTCTGGCGATGATTGACGCTTCAGTTGGCGGCAAAACGGGAGTTGATACTCCGGCGGGGAAGAATCTGGTCGGCGCATTTCACCCGCCGAGCGCGGTCGTGATCGACCCGCAAGTGCTTGACACACTTCCACTTGCGGAGCTTAGGTCCGGCTTTGCGGAAGCGCTCAAGCACGGTGTAATCGCAGATGAGAGCTACTTCGATTTCCTGACCGACGTTGCCCCCTTGCTTCTGGCGGAGGGCGCCGGCGGGCGTGACCTTTCGCTTTTGGGTCGCGTCATTGAGGAGAGCGTCCGCATCAAAGTGGGCGTTGTAGCGTCGGACGAACGGGAAAAGGGGGCACGTAAGACCTTGAACTTCGGCCACACTGTAGGACACGCGA
>JBPCNJ010000096.1:0-4100 GCA_051001375.1 Gemmatimonadaceae bacterium | reverse complement strand
GTAGCCGATGTGCTGGATCTGGCATCCGCCGCAGTGATCGCGCGTGTAGTGCGGACATGGCGGCGCGACCCTGAGCGGCGACTCAGTTTGAATGCTGCGCAAGGTGCCTCGCGCGAAGTGGCCCTTCCCGGCGGTCGCCGCTGTTACCACGTCACCGGGCGCGGTGCGCGGCACAAATACGACCAGACCGTCGCTGCGCCCCACGCCGTCGCCACCCGCCGCAATCGCGTCGATGCAGAGACTGACCGTGCGAGCCACTTAGCGGAGCGATTCGCGTCGCGCGGCCCGCTGCCACGCCGACGCAGGTGCGGCCGCTGCTATCGCGTTGCGCTTCAGCAGCGTGGGCCGTTCGCGCTCGGCGTCCGCCATGAGCGCGGCAGCAAGGGCCGCAAGTTGCTCACCGTCCGGCGTGCCGGTCACTTCCGTGAGCGACGGCAGACGTCGCTCGAGCCACTGGATCTCGATGGCGCCGGACTGAAACTCCGGATCCTCCATTACGCGGAGATGGAAGTCGCGCGACGTTTCGACACCGACAATCACCAACTCCAGCAAGGCGCGATGCATGCGTGAGATCGCCAACCCGCGCGTGGGCGCATGCACGATGAGCTTCGCGAGCATCGGGTCGTAGTGCAGCGACACGTTGCTGCCGGCCACGATGCCGCCGTCCCACCGCACACCGGGGCCGGAAGGAAGGTGCAGGTAGCTGATGTGCCCCGTTGACGGCAGAAAGCTGTTGGCCGGATCCTCGCTGGTGATCCGACACTCGATCGCCCATCCTTCGGGCGCGATGTCGGCTTGCGTGAAGTCGAGCGCCTCGCCGCAAGCGATGCGCAACTGCCACTGGACCAGATCAATACCGGTCACCAACTCGGTCACAGGATGTTCCACCTGAAGGCGAGTGTTCATCTCCAGGAAGTAGAATGAGCCGTCGCTGTCCAGCAGGAATTCGCACGTTCCAGCGTTGACATATCCCGCTGCACGGGCAGCGCGTACTGCCGTCGCTCCCATGTCCGCACGAAGCGCCGGGCTCACCGCCACGCTGGGCGCCTCCTCCACCATTTTCTGGTGCCGCCGCTGCACCGAGCACTCGCGCTCGCCGAGGTGCACGATGTTGCCGTGCGCATCAGCGAGCACCTGGATCTCGACATGCCGCGGCCCTTCGATGTACTTCTCCAGGTAGATCGCGTCGTCGCCGAAGGAGCTTTTCGCTTCGCGTTGCGCCGCCTCGAACGCGCCGGCGATTTCTCCGGGCGAACGGACTACGCGCATTCCCTTTCCGCCGCCGCCGGCCGCCGCCTTGAGTAGCACAGGATAGCCAAACTGGTCAGCGATCTCTCTCGCGTGGTCTGCATCAGCTATGGACTCAGTCGTTCCGGGAACCACCGGGACGTCGTTCGCGACCGCGAGTGTGCGCGCTGCGGTCTTGCTCCCCATCGCCGCTATTGCCTCTGCCGGAGGCCCGATGAAGACGAGTCCCGCGTCGCGAACGGCGCGCGCAAACCACTCGCGCTCCGACAGAAAACCGTAACCGGGATGAATTGCCTGAGCCCCGGTCGCAATCGCCGCCTCTATGATGCGATCACCGAGCAGGTAACTCTGTGCCGACGGCGCCGGTCCAATGTTCACCGCGATGTCAGCTGCGCGAACATGCGGAGCCTCGGTGTCGGCGTCGCTGTACACCGAGACGGAGCGCACGCCCAACTCGCGGCACGCACGGATGATGCGCAGCGCGATCTCGCCCCGGTTGGCAATGAGCACCGTGTGGAACATCACAACGGGATATTCCCGTGCTTCTTGGGCGGATTGCTGGCACGCTTCCCCTGCAGTGTCTCCAGCGCATCGATCAGCCGCGGACGAGTGTCGCGCGGGTCGATGATGTCGTCGATATAACCACGTCCAGCGGCGACGTACGGGTGGGCGAATTTTTCGACGTACTCGGCGATCTTGGTATCCGTCGCCGCGATCGGGTCGTCGCTCTCGCTGATGTCCTTGTGAAAGAGTATCTCGACCGCACCTTTCGGTCCCATCACGGCGATCTCGGCCGTCGGCCAAGCGACGTTGAAGTCGCCGCGAATGTGCTTGCTACTCATGACGTCGTACGCACCGCCGTAGGCCTTGCGCGTCACGACGGTGAGCTTGGGTACAGTGGCCTCGCAATACGCGTAAAGTAGCTTGGCGCCGTTACGAATAATCCCACCGTGCTCCTGCGCGACGCCCGGTAAGAAGCCAGGAACGTCCTCGAACGTCACGATCGGGATATTGAACGCATCGCAGAACCGGATGAAACGCGCCGCCTTGATCGAAGCGTTGATATCGAGCACGCCCGCGAGAAACGCCGGCTGGTTTGCGACCACGCCGACGCTGAACGAGCCGATGTGCGCGAAACCACAGATGATGTTCTCCGCGAAGTCGCGCTGGACTTCGTAGAAATCCTCGTCGTCGATCACGCGCCTGATCACGTCGTGCATGTCGTACGGCTTGTTGGCGCTGTCGGGAACGATGTCGAGCAGCGCCTCGTCGCGCCTGTCGCGCGGATCGGTACCGGCACCGCGCGGCGGCTCTTCCAGATTGTTGGACGGAATGAAGCGCATCAACTCCCGGATCGCCTGCAAACACGCCGGCTCGCTGTCGTACGTGAAGTGGGACACTCCGGACTTCATTGCGTGAGCATCGGCGCCACCGAGCTCATCCATCGTGACGTCTTCGTGCGTCACCGTCTTCACCACGTTTGGACCGGTCACGAACATGAACGACGTGTGCCGCACCATGTATGTGAAATCGGTAATCGCCGGCGAATACACCGCGCCACCAGCGCACGGGCCCAGGATAGCTGATATCTGCGGCACCACGCCGGATGCAAGCGTGTTGCGCAGAAAGATTTCCGCGTAGCCGCCGAGCGAAACGACGCCTTCCTGAATTCGTGCGCCGCCGGAATCATTGAGGCCGATGACGGGCGCACCGTTGCGAACCGCCAGATCCATCACCTTCACAATCTTCTCTGCGAACGATTCCGACAGCGATCCGCCGAAAACAGTGAAGTCCTGGGAGAAGACGTAAACGAGCCGACCGTTGATACGGCCCCACCCTGTTACAACACCGTCGCCGAAGTACTGCTGCTCCTGCAAACCGAAGTCGGTACTCCGATGAACGACGAAACGGTCCAGCTCCGTGAACGACCCTTCATCCAGAAGCAGATCTAGACGTTCGCGAGCGGAGAGCTTTCCCTTCTTGTGCTGTGCCTCTACGCGAGCAACGCCGCCACCGAGTTCTGACTCGGCGCGGCGTTGCTCTAGAAGCGCGAGCTTATCGCGCATACTCATTACTTATTCGTCGTCGTACGGAACTGCCGTGACCGGCACGTCGGTGCCATAATCGGAGATGCTGTACTCCTCCGTCTCCATCGGGATCACCTTGGACGGCTCGGCCGGACGCGGTGGCTGCTCCTCGGGAATTGCTGTGACGGCGAGCACGATGCGGCGATGGATCGGATCCACCTCCAGCACGCGCAGGTCAAGATTCATCGTCTCGTACACGATGTCCGCCGGACTGTTGACGGGGTTGCCGAAGTTGAGCTGGCTGTTGGGTACGAAGCCTTCGATATCGTTGCCAATGTCGACAACCACCCCCTTGTCCATCAGACGAACCACGTGGCCGCGCAGCTCCGTGCTTACCGGGTACGTCTCACCAATGCGGAGCCACGGATCCTCCGTTGCCTGCTTCAGCCCGAGGGAGATGCGCTTGTTGTCCGGGTCGATGTTGAGCACCACCACGTCCACCGTATCACCCTTCTTGATCACTTCCGACGGGTGCTGCACGCGACGTGTCCAGCTCATGTCGGAGACGTGGATCAGCCCGTCGATGCCTGGCTCGATTTCAACGAACGCGCCGAAACTGGTCAGGTTACGGACCTTGCCCGTGAGGCGCATACCGATCGGGTACCGTTGCGGCAGCGTCATCCATGGGTCCTCCTCGGTCTGCTTCATGCCGAGTGAGATCTTCTCTTCCGACGGATCGACCTTGAGCACAACTGCCTCGATGGCCTCGCCGATGGAAACGATCTTGCTCGGGTGACGAACGTTGCGCGTCCAGCTCATCTCGCT
>JBPCNJ010000095.1:0-5410 GCA_051001375.1 Gemmatimonadaceae bacterium | reverse complement strand
CGCAAGAATTCGTCGAGCGGCTCACCACACTCACGCTCGCCCCAGCGCTCACGTGTGCGCGGGTTTCGCGGGAGATGGCCGAAAGCGCGCTCTCAGGCTGTTCTGTTGATGATGAGTGTCGCGCCGTCCTGCTTCGACGAACCGCGGAGATGCGCATTCTGGATCCGGCGTGCGGCTCCGGCGCATTCCTGGTGCACACGCTCGAACGGATTTCGCTGCTTCGCCGGACCCTGGGTGACATGCGGCCAACCGCGGAAATCCGGCGCTCGGTGCTGACGCAGTCCATTTACGGCGTGGACATCAACCCGACCGCGGTGTGGTTGTGCGAGTTGCGCCTGTGGCTCGCGACAGTGATCGAGAGCGACGAGCGTGATCCCATGCGCGTCGTGCCACTGCCCAACCTGGATCGGCAGATCCGCGTCGGTGACTCGCTCGCCGGTCAGGCATTCGGCAGCGTAGTGTCACCCGCCTCGGCGCATCCCATAACTCGGCTGCGTCAGCGCTACACCCGCGCCACCGGGCAGCGGAAAGCAACACTGTCGCGTGCGCTCGACTGGGCCGAGCGACAGCGCGCGATCGAGCAGTTGGATCGAGCACTGACGCGTGGTTGCGCGGAACGTCTGGAGCTCTTGTGCAGCGCACGTGCCACTGACCTCTTCGACACGCGTGTCGCGCCCGGCGCGCACGCACGAGAGCGCATCGCGCGTCTTCGACGAACCGTGCGCTCACTCCGCGCAAGGCGGCTGGCTCTCGCGCGTGGAGCGGCACTGCCATTCAGTTACGCCGCGCACTTCGCCGATGCAGCGGATGCCGGCGGCTTTGATGTCGTGATCGGTAACCCGCCGTGGATTCGTATCCACAACATCTCCGTGGCGGCGCGTGAATCCTATAAAGAGAGCTTCGAAACGTTTCGCCACGCCGCGTGGGGTCAGGGAGCGAGCGCGGCCGGCGCCGGAACCGGATTCGGTGGCCAGAGTGACACTTCCGCGCTCTTTTTGGAGCGATCATGCGAGCTGGTGAGGAGTGGCGGATCAGTCGGGCTGCTGCTTCCGTCCAAGCTGTGGCGCTCGCTTGCCGGTGGCGGAATCCGTCAGCTGGTACGAGAACGAATGCACCTCGCCGCCCTGGAAGACTACAGCGAGGCACCACCAAGCTTCGACGCGGCGGTGTATCCCTCGCTCCTGGTCGCGGCCAGAAGCGAAGTGCGAGGCCCACACGCAGATACCAACGCGGCTGTGCCGACTCTCACAGCCGGCGTGCAGCGTGGAGCAACGGTGCTTCGCTGGCCTGCCACTCCCGCAGCGCTCTCGCTGGACGATACCGCGGGAAGTCCGTGGATCTTGGTCCCGCCTGCCGTTAGAGCCGCATTCGACCGAATCAGCGCCGCTGGCACTCCAATGGCCCGAGCCGCGTGCGGACGCCCATGGCTAGGCGTCAAGACGGGGTGCAACGCAGCATTTGTGGTACAGGAGCTTTCGGAGGAGCATGACCTGGCGCATGTATGCAGCGGTGATCGCATCGGTACAGTTGAGCAAGTCCTGCTGCGCCCATTGGTTCGCGGTGAGACGCTCACGCGTTGGACGATCGCGCGCGGCGACGAGCGAATCGTCTGGACGCACGATGCCGAGGACGCACCAGTGCGGGAGCTTCCACCACACGCGCTGAAATGGCTTACCCGATGGCGTCACACCTTGGAGCGTCGAAGCGACGCGCAACGCTCCCGTCAGTGGTGGTCCCTATTTCGCACGCAGTCCGCGGACCGCGCACGAGCGCGCGTGGTGTGGAACGATTTCGGCCGTTCTCCACGCGCCGCTGTCCTCATGCCCGGCGATGCGACGGTCCCACTCAACAGCTGCTACGTCGCGCGCTGCGACTCCACGTACGACGCATTCACGCTCACCGCGTTGATCAACTCTCCACTCGCGGCGGCATGGCTCTCGATCCTGGCCGAGCCCGCACGCGGCGGATACCATCGGTATCTGGGTTGGACGATGGCGACGTTCCCGCTTCCGCGACACTGGCCAAGAGCATGCGACATCCTTGGTCCTCTGACAGCGAGGGCTGTGGCCGGCGACGTTCCGTCCCGGTGCGAGTTGCACGACGCAACACTGAGATCGTACGGACTTCCTCCCGATAGTGTAGCTCCGCTCATGCAGTGGATGGGTGGCGAGTAATTGGAGAATAATCGAACACTGAACATTGTCTCGGTCGCTGTGGCGCGACACGCAATCGCACGTTGCGTTCTGGGCGAAGACGCTGCGCACGACATCCACCTCGGTGCGATCACGCTGTATCCACATCAAACATCCGCGGCTCACCGGATCCAGCGCGCTCTCCGTGACTACGGTGGAGCGCTGCTATGCGACACTGTTGGCCTGGGCAAAACTTACACTGCTCTCGCGGCCGCAGAGCCATACCCCAAACCATTGATCATCGCTCCCGCTGCCCTCGGCTCGATGTGGCACCGGGCACTTGACGCCACTATCACGAGCGCGGACTTCGTGTCGTTTGAGGCCCTCAGTCGAGGGAAGATTATCGAGTGCTCCTATCCGCTCGTTATCGTTGATGAAGCACATCATCTGCGCAACCCGGCGACGAAGCGTTACGCGGAGGTCGCGCGCCTGTGTATCCGCGCACCAGTACTGCTCATCTCGGCCACACCGATCCATAACTCGCGCGCCGATCTGACATCGCTGGCAGCGCTGTTCATGGGGCATCGGGCTTACACGCTCGGGGCGACCGAGTTGTCCAGGCTCGTGGTCCGGCGCTCCACCGTTTCGCGCGTGCCAGATCCGACAGGATTAACAGGATTAACAGGGCCGACCATTCCGCGCGTCGATCACGCCCCGTCGCGAGTGATCGCTACCGATGACAGCGTAGTTGATCGTATTGTGGCACTCCCACCGTCGGTACCACCGGCCGACGGCGGCATCGCCGCGGCGCTTGTCACCCAGGGACTCGCTCGGCAATGGGTGTCGAGCAATGCCGCCCTGCTTGCCGCGGTAAAGCGGCGAATCGCAAGGTCACTCGCATTGATAGCCGCACTGGACGCGGGCCGGTATCCCACGCGCGCGGAGCTTGAGAGTTGGGTTTACTCAGATGACACGTTGCAGCTGGCGTTCCCCGAGCTGCTGCCCTCCTCCGACTTCATCGCGCCGGAGCTGCACGAATGCGTCACGGCTCATCTGGAGGGGCTGCGATTACTTGCCAGTCATGTATTGAACACTCGCGGTGACAGTGAACAGAGAGCCGACTTCATGCTCGAAGTGATAGCAGCGCACCCCGGCGAAAAGGTCGTCGTGTTTACCAGTTACAAGGAGACGGCAGCCGCTGTGTACCGGTCGCTTATCCAGATTGGCGGAGTCGCCCTGATGACCTCAGCTGGCGGCACCGTCGCCGGCGGTACACTAACGCGACAGGAAACACTGGAGCGTTTCGCGCCTGAAGCATGCTCAGCGCGGAAGCCACGCGCGCGGGATGACATCCGTGTGCTGATAACGACCGACCTGCTCAGCGAAGGCGTCAACCTGCAGGACGCGTGTGTTGTGGTTCACTTGGATCTGCCGTGGACCGCGGCGCGCCTGGAGCAGCGAATCGGAAGAGTGGCCAGACTTGGATCCCGTCACCGGGTCGTAACATCGTACGCGCTACATCCGTCCGAGCGGGCCGAGGCAATGCTCAGCGCAGTAGGCACAGTGGAGAGAAAGGCTCGCGTGGCGCACAGAGTGTTCGGCGTCGGAGCGGGCTCTATGCATGGCCGCCATTCGCCTGGCGCGGGCTACGTCGAGTTCGCCGAGTCGATCCGGGTAATACTGCAACAATGGTTGGCGGGTGAGCAGGGAGATATGGAGTCGCCGATCGAGGCAATCCAGACGCCCGTGATCGCAGCGATGTCGAGCAAATCTTCGGGCGCAATCGTGGCCTGCATCGTGGACGGCACGCCGACACTCGCGACCATCGGCGAATTGCTGGACGTGAGCACTGACGTCAGCGCCGTGAGCACCGCGCTTGCGCTCGGAATGGGGAATGACGAGCATGTACCGCGCGCGTTCGCCGACCTAACCCGGGCTGCGCTGGAGCTGTGGTACGAGCGGGAACGCGCCGCGGTTGACGCTGGCCTCGGGAGTGGTGCAACCGGGGTGGCGGCTGATCGTCGCACGCGAGCGGCGATCAGGATGGCAGATGCAGCGAGCCGCGCGCGCCCATTTGCCGATCGCGGTCAGGCCGCGGTGCGCGCCTCAACGTTGCGCAGGTACGCTTCAACTCCGATGCCGATTGCGTTGGAACGGCTCGTCTACAGCGGCTCGTACGAATGCTTGCAGCAAGCAGCGGAGAGCCCGCCGTTGCCGAACGCTGGCCGGAGTAGCGGGGGTGAAGTTAGGCTCTCCATCGTTGCGATTATTCTCCTGCTCGGAAACTCGTGCCCATGACCCGGAAGGGGATGGGAGCGTGAGATCCGCCCATCACCTGACGCGGCCGGCGCGCACGAAGAACGGCCATCGCACCGTACGTGGCGTGTCCGGCGGTCCCCAGAGTGGGCGTAGCTCAGCGTCCAGCTCGAGCACCGGATCGACACCGGCGTGCTGCCGCGTGTAACTGGCTGTAGCAGACCAGCTGCGCGCGTAGCCCAGGAGCTGGGCTAGCGTCCATCGCACTTGCAGCGGGCTCTCGGGGGTCGCTACCTCCGCGAATGGGAACGGCACATGGCGCAGTCCGTCGCCCACCCCGTGCCGCCCTGGAGGCCAGTAGCGCTCCAGCCTGACGAGCTCGAAGTCGGTGAACACCGCCGCGAGAGCCGGCGTTTCCAGCTCCGCGCTGCCGTAACTGGACACGCTCAGTACTCCGCTCGGCACCAGCACACGGCGCACTTCGGCGTAGAAGGCGTCCAAATCGAGCCAGTGCAACGCCTGCGCAACGTTCACCAGGCTGACTGACGCAGCGGCCAGCGCGCTCGCTTCTGCCCTCGCGACTCTATATTCCACTCGCGCGTGTGGCAATGCGTGCTGGATCTGAGCGGCGCTCATGTCAGTCGCAATCACTCGCGCGAATTGGTCAGCGAGCGACACCGCCGCCTGACCGTTCCCAGTCGCGCAGTCCCACGCGAGTAATCGGTCAGGCGCGAGCGCTGCCAGCCTCGCGAAGAGCGACGCCGGGTAGCGTGGCCGATACGTCGCGTACTCCGCGGCCCCGGCGGAGAAGTAATCATGTGAAGTCATAGGTGTAGTTAGATATGCACTGGTGTCCGGGTACCAAATGTGCTTCATACTCCGAACGACGTGCGTCTTCGCAGCCACAGAAAGAGAGAACACTCGATGCGGTCAGCATTAAATCCCGTTCTGCGCGACGAATGCACAACATCAGTTGTGGCATCACTCCTCACCATGGGGAGCGTCCTCGCTGGCTGTGGCGG
>JBPCNJ010000094.1:0-3987 GCA_051001375.1 Gemmatimonadaceae bacterium | reverse complement strand
CCGAGGTTCTGCTTGGTGAGCTTGATCTCTTCGACGCCAAGTGGAGAACCATGCGCGGATGCAGTGTCCTGCTTGTTCGGGCTGCCGTAGCCGATGTGTGTCCGGATTATGACGAGTGACGGGCGATCGGTTTCTTTCTTCGCGTTCTCGATTGCGTTGTCAAGCGCGGCGAGATCCTTCACATCATCCACGAACTGTACGTGCCAACCATACGCCTCGAAGCGCATGCGCGTGTTGTCCGTGAACGTGATGTCGGTGTTGCCCTCGATGGTGATGTGATTGTCATCGTAAAACCCGATGAGCTTGCCGAGCTTGAGGTGCCCCGCGAAGGAACCAGCCTCGTGCGATATCCCTTCCATCATGTCACCGTCGCTACAGATGAAATACGTGTAGTGATCGATGATCTTGGTTTCGCGATTGAAGATGGCGGCCAGGTTCGCCTCGGCGATAGCCATTCCGACAGCGTTGCCGAAGCCCTGACCGAGCGGGCCCGTGGTGGTCTCGACGCCAGGGGTGTGGCCGTACTCCGGGTGTCCGGGCGTCTTGCTGTTGAGCTGCCGGAAGTTCTTGATGTCGTCCAGCGACAGGTCGTAGCCAGTGAGATAGAACACGCTGTACAGCAACATGGATGCGTGTCCAGCCGAGAGAATGAACCTGTCCCGATTCATCCAGTGCGGATCGGCGGGATTGTAGCGCAGGTGCCGAGTCCAGAGCACGTACGCCAGTGGCGCGAGCGCCATCGGAGTACCGGGGTGTCCGGAGTCGGCCTTCTGGACCGCATCCATGGACAGCACGCGGATAGCATTGATGCTGGCGTTCTCGAGTTCGGTGGATGTCATCTCAATTTCGGAAAATGGTATGGATACGGTTCATGCGTTCGGGCCGGGCAGGTTGAGCGGAAGATGAATGTTTGGCAACAGCGCCGCGATCTCGAAGCGTCGCGGTTCCAACCACTCCGGAAGTTTGAGGCCCTGGCCCAGCGTTGCGGCCGGTTCATCGACGGTGAAGCCGGGTGCGTCGGTTGCAATCTCGAACAGTACGCCACCGGGCTCGCGAAAGTAAACTGAGCGAAAGTAGTCGCGGTCGAGCGGTGGGGTGACGTTCTGCCCCTGGGCCACCAACTGGTCCCGCACCGCCATCTGCACGTCGTCGCTGCCGGCGCGAAAGGCGATGTGGTGCACCACGCCCGCGCCCATTGTCCCCTGCCACAGCCCGGGTACAATTCGCAGATCCACTATTGAGCCAGGCCTGCTGTCGGCGGAGGTGTACCGGAAGATGCTCCCTTGCTCCCGCACCAGGTGGAAGCCGAGTGTGCCTGTAAGGAGATCCGAGGTACTCTGGTGCCCGTCCTGCCATAGCGTCACCGCGTACAACCCGCCGATCGCGTGCTCCGCTGGAATCGTATCAGCTAGCCGGTCCAGCCGAGCGGGCTCTGCCTGCTCCACGCGTGGATGCGCAACCAGCTCGAGCAGTAATCCGTCCGGGTCCTTGAAGGCGATGACGCGCTCGTCGTCAAAGCGGGTGACCGGCTGCTCGAATTCCACGCGATGCCGGAGCAGTCGCTCGAGCCAGAATCCGAGTGAGGCCGGGACTATGCCGAACGAGGTGACGGCTGCCTGACCCGCTCCCTGTCTGCCGCGTCGCGCGTCCGGCCAGGGGAAAAATGTGAGCAGCGTCCCGGGATGACCCAGCTCGTCACCGAAGTAGAAGTGATAGGTGGTGGGATCGTCGAAATTCACGGTGCGCTTGACCAGCCTGAGCCCGAGCACACCGGCGTAGAAGTCCAGGTTACGCTGCGGGTCGCCAGCGATCGCGGTGACGTGGTGGAGGCCGGACGGCGTCAACATCGGGCGAAATCTATTCCGTCACGCTGTCCTGACTGGGCGCTCCGGCCCGTTTAGCGCTGATCCGAGCTGGTGCGCGGCTCGCCCCCTTTTCCGCCGTAACCGGGCTCATGCTCGTTGCCGCGATCTGTGAGTGGCTGGGAGCCTGGTTCGGTCGGCGAGCCATTGTCGTTCGCGTCGAGGACGCCGCGAGCGGCTTCCGCGCCAGAGCCGGTGGTGATACCTCCATGTCCGTCGCCGATATCGTGGGCCTTCACGTCCTCGCCCTGCGCGGTATCGGCGGTTGTGTTAGTGGGCTTGACGTTGTCGCGCTTGGGTTTGTCCGGTTGTCCGACGCGGCTGCCGCCACCATCTCCGAAAGGGTCGTCTTTTGCCATTGCGATGCTCCTGGGTTCCAGATGGGTATGGTCCGTAGATTGGGCAATGCCCGTGCCCGATGCTGCGCCCCTGGTCCTGGACCCGCATGAAGAGGGAGTAACGGCCGTCGCAGTCACCGGCGAGTGGGAGGCGACCAGGATCGTGCGCGACCCGCTCGCGCGTACCATCACCAGGATCGGGCTCCCGGCCGTCGCGTCGATGGTGCTGATGACTCTCTTCTACACGGCGGACACACTCTGGATAGGGCAGTTCCTCGGCGCCACCGCGCTGGCGGCCGCGACGACGAGCGTGTTCTGGATCTGGCTCATCGTGTCGGTTGCCGAGATGGTAAGCATTGGACTCACGGCGCTCGCGGCGCGTCGGCACGGCGAGCGGAACAGGCGGGAAGCATCGCGCGTGGTCGGCGAGGCTGTAGCGTACTCGATAGTGCTGGGATGTCTGACGGCAATTATCGGAACGCTGGCGCTCGACTGGATGTTCACGGTCATGCACGTTCCAGAGGCCGTCGTCGTGTTGGGTAAGCGTTACCTCGGAATGTATCTGCTCGGGACGCCGCTCTTCTTCGGATTCTTTGCCGTGGATGCGGGCTTTCGCGCGAGCGGCGACACTCGCACACCACTTGCAATTTTGAGTGCGTCGGTAATTGTCACGCTGCTGCTCGATCCGGTGCTCATCCTGGGACTGGGACCAGCACCACGATTGGGAATCGCCGGTGCCGCGATCGCGACGGTGACCACGCGCACACTGGCGTTCGTCATTGGCATCATGGTGCTGCGCCGGCGTGGCATGTTGCAGTTCGGCCCGATCCGGCAGAAGACAATTCTGGCAATCACGCGCGTCGGGCTACCAACGGCGCTGACGGGCGTGATGTTCTCGCTCATCTACATCGCGCTGACGCGCAGCATCGCCTCGTTTGGCACACCGGCACTCGCCGCGCTGGGGATCGGTCATCGCGTGGAGAGTTGGTTGTACACCATCAGCGTCGGCTTCGGCGCCGCGGTCGCGGCGATAGTCGGGAAGAATCTTGGCGCGGGTGAAACGCGCCGCGCGGAGCAGACTGGCTGGATAACCGTGGGATACGTGATGTTACCGGCCTTCGTCCTGAGCGCGCTGGAGCTACTCATCGCACCACATTTCGCCGGGATGTTCACCAACGATCCTGTCGCGCGGATGCAGGGCGCGGAGTATCTCCGGATCAGCGCGGTGTCCAACATTTTCCTGGGCGCAGAGGTGGTGCTCGAAGCCGCGCTCGGCGGAGCCGGCGCAACGCTGCCACCGATGCTCGCATCAACGGCATTCACGGCCATCCGCGTTCCGCTGGCTGCGTGGAGCGCGTCACGCTACGGACTGGTAGGTGTGTGGTGGGTGATCGTGTTGACGGCCACAGCACGCGGAATCGCCATGGCCGCGCTGTGGAAGAGCGGCTTCTGGAAGCGGCGAAAGTGATTTGTGTTGCCCCGGTGCTGCTGGACGATTCGCCAGATTAAATGGACCCCATCAACCATATCGCCGCAAGGGTGAGCAGGAAGTACGGGACCAGCGTCGCCGCTCCAGCGTAATCCTTGGCCATTCGCTGTCCGAAAAAGAGCGCGATGAGCGACACCGCTGCGAGCACCGCTCCCCAAAAGGCAACGTCGGTCGAGTGCAGAAGGACAATGAGGACGCACCCCACGCCGCTCAAGACTCCGGCGGCAGTCTCCAAAATCGTGATCACCAGGAACATCGGTCCCACGGTGCCAGCCAGCGGACTCTTTGAGAAATGCCC
>JBPCNJ010000093.1:0-12193 GCA_051001375.1 Gemmatimonadaceae bacterium | reverse complement strand
CGGCTGAATCACTCAGCCGGAACAGTGGCAGTGCCTCCAGTGATCGGTCGAGAACAACCGTCCTGGTAGCCGCCCGACGGATCGGTGCTACGAGGGTCATACCCTATAGAATAGAGGATGCCATGACACGTGGAAGGGGGCAAATCGTAATGGAACAAGAAGTGAAGGTAGGAATTGCCGCGCCCACGAGGATTGTCGGGCACCGGATACGACAAATCGTAAGCTCAAATACCATGAACATCCTGCGATGAACGTTCTGCGATACGCCGCCGAGTTTGCCCTGTTTCTGATTGTGGCGGCCATGGTGCTCATTGGAGTACTGACTGTTACCCACGGCACCCCGGTGCGCACCGTGATCGCGCCAGGTGCGGCCGATCAGCCTCCTCCGGTTACCGATTCGCTCTTTGCAAGTACCATGGAGCTGTATACGGGGACACATATAGGTTCCGGAAACAAGGTCGAGCTGATGCTCAACGGGGAGGGGAGCTATCCACCCTTGTGGCGTGATCTGGAGGGTGCAAAGCGTACCATTACGGTGCAGATGTATTATTCGGAGCCAGGTAAGGTGGCCGACAAGATGCGGGACGTGCTGTCGGAACGTGCCCGCGCGGGCGTCCGGGTGCTCGTCCTTCTGGATGCGTTTGGGTCGGGTCCGCTGAAAAAGACAGGTTTCCTGGATTCACTCAGGGCGGCTGGCGCCCATGTGTCGTGGCTGCGACCGCTCAGGTGGTACACGCTGAACAAGGCGGCCACCCGTTCGCACGTCCGCATCGTTGTTGTAGATGGGCGTATCGGGTGGACAGGTGGCTTCGGCCTGGCGGATTACTGGCTTGGTGATGGTATACACGCTGAGCAATGGCGCGACTCAAACGTGCGTTTCGAGGGACCGACGGTGGCAGCGCTGGAAGCAGCCTTCGCGTCCGGCTGGGCCGAGGCCACTGGCGTTCTCCTCACCGGACATACGTACTTTCCCGAGTCTGCCTTCCAGGAGGTCGGACCGACGGTGGCCGGGCTCATGTACACCGTGCCGGCGGTTGGCAGTACCTCTGCATCGCGATTCCTGGCGCTATCGATCACGGCGGCCAAGAAGACGCTGTACGTAACTAACTCATACTTCGTCCAGGCTGTGGAATTCCGGAACGTGCTCAAGCTTGCGTCCAAGCGGGGCGTGGATGTGCGCGTCATCACCGCCGGCGACAAGAGCGATGTGAAGACGACGGTGTATGCGGGTCGAGCGCATTACGAGGAGCTGATCAGGAGCGGCATCCGGATTTACGAGTACATCCCGACGATGATGCACGCCAAGTCTCTGGTGGTGGACGGCAGGTGGTCGTCGGTTGGGTCGATGAACTTCGATAATAGGTCGATGGCGTTCAACAACGAGTCCAACATGAACGTGCTCGACGCTGGCTTCGGAGCGCAGATGGACTCCATCTTCGCCGTCGACATAAGCCACTCCAAGGAGATAAAGCTCCCGGAGTTCGAGCAACGTCCATGGACCGAGAGGCTGAAGGAATGGGGGGCTGACAAGTTATCGAGCGTGCTGTAGAAGATGAGTTCGCTGAGAGTGGAATGGGGGCGTTGGCCCGGTTCCATCCAATTATCCGGGACTGGTTCGCGGAGACAGTCGGTCTTCCGTCGGCGCCTCAGGAGCGCGGTTGGCCGGTAATCGCGAGCGGCGAGCACACGCTTATCCTTGCCCCCACGGGCACGGGAAAGACATTCGCGGCCTTTCTGTGGGAGATCAATGCGCTGATTGAGGAGGGTCGCGCCGGGCCGCTCGCCAACGGCGTCTACCTCGTCTATGTGTCGCCGCTTAAGGCGCTCAACAATGACATCCAGCGAAATCTGGAGCGCCCACTGGCGGAGGTGAAGCGCCGATTCGAGGCTGCAGGCGAGGCCTTCCCGGAGATTCGCGTCGCCGTCCGCACCGGCGACACTCCGGCCAGCCAGCGGCAGAAGATGATACGCAAGTCGCCGCACATCCTTATTACCACTCCCGAGTCGCTCAACATTATGCTCACCTCGCTCAGAGGGCGTGGCATGTTCGCGACCACGCGCACGGTGATCCTGGATGAGATCCACGCAGTCGCTGGAACCAAACGCGGCGCCCATCTCGCCGTAACGCTGGAGAGGCTGGTCGAGCAAGTGGCCATCGGAGATAAGTCCGGTGGCCCGCAGCGAATCGGACTGTCCGCAACCCAACGCCCGTTGGAGGAAGTCGCCCGATTCCTGGGCGGCGCTGATCGACCTGTGGCCATCGTCGACTGCGGTCTCACCAAGCAGCTCGAGCTTGCGGTCCGGTCGCCGGTTCCGGATCTGGCCAAGGTGGACGGGAGCGTCTGGCCCGCGGTCGCCAAGCTGGTTCTTGACCAGGTACGATCGGCGCGCACGACGCTCGTTTTCGTCAATAATCGGGCCCAGTCGGAGCGCATTGCGGCGCGCGTGAACGATCTGGCGGGCGAGGAGATCGCGCAGCCGTATCACGGATCCATTGCCCGTGAGCGCCGCTTGATGTTGGAGCAGCGGCTCAAGGCCGGTGAGTTGCGCGCGCTCATCACCACCAGCTCGCTCGAGTTGGGCATCGACATCGGCACGGTCGATCTGGTGATGCAACTTCAGTCGCCCAAGCGTGTCTCCGCCGCGCTTCAACGTGTCGGTCGCGCCGGCCACACGTTGGGCGTGGCCAGCCGCGGCGTGTTCGTGCCGACCTTCCGCGATGACGCCGTGGAAACGGCCGCCATCGTCGCAGCGATGCGCGCCGGCGAAGTCGAACCGACGCGGGTGGTGCAGAACGCGCTGGATGTGTTGGCGCAGGCCGTGGTTGCTGCGGTATCAGTTGACGATTGGGAGGCGGACGCACTGTACGTGATGATCCGCCGTGCGTACCCGTATCATGCGCTGCCACGCGCCGCGTACGACGAAGTGCTCGCGATGCTGTCGGGAAAATATCCGTCCGAAGTTGCGGCCGAGCTCGAGGCGCGTATCAGTCACGACCGCACAACCAACATCCTGAGCGGATCTCGCGCGAGCCGCATGACGGCGGTGATCTCGGGCGGCACCATCCCTGACCGTGGACTCTACTCCGTCAATCTCGCTGACCGGACTCGCCTGGGTGAGCTGGATGAGGAGTTCGTGGACGAGTCGCGCGTGGGCGATGTGTTCCAACTTGGCTCCAGCACCTGGCGCATCGCCGAGATCGGGCACGACCGCGTGGTTGTAATACCCGCGCCCGGTGCTCCGGCGCGGATGCCATTCTGGCACGGCGAGTATTCCGCGCGCTCAATCGCACTCAGCTCCCGCGTCGGTGAGCTGCGTCGCGAGTTGGCCGAAGGGGTGAGCGACGAGGAGCTGCGCAGTCGGTACGAGTGCGACGAGGCAACGATCACGACACTGCGTCGCTACATCGACACTCAGCGCCTCGCGACTGGAATAGTGCCCGACGATCGCAACATCGTGGTGGAACACTTCCGCGATGAGATCGGCTCGGTACGCGTGGTGATCCACGCTGCATTCGGCGGGCGCGTGAACGCACCCTGGGCCATGGCGCTGGCGCATCGGGCGCGCGAATCACTCGGCGGCGCAGACGTTCAGGTGCAGACGACCGACGACGGAATCATGCTTCGCATGCCCGAGCTTGCGTCGCTTCCGCCGGTGCAGTCGCTCCTGTCCATAACAGCCGCGGAAGCCGAGCAGTTGGTGATGGAGGAAGTCGGCGCGTCGTCACTATTCGGAGCGCGCTTTCGCATGAACGCGGGGCGTGCGCTCCTGCTGCCACGCGGGATGCCGAGCAAACGAATGCCGCTCTGGCTGCAGCGGCTCAAGTCGCTTGATCTACTCCAGACGGTGCGCGACTTCCCAAGTTTCCCGATTCTGGTTGAGACATATCGCGAAGTATTGCAGGACGCGTTCGACGTCGCCGCAATGAAGGACGTGCTGCGCGCGATCGAGGAGAAGCGAATCGCGATTCACGTGGTGCAGACCGACATCCCATCTCCGTTTGCGTCCAGTCTTCAGTTCGGCTTTGTCATGGACTGGCTGTACGGCGAGGACACACCGCGCGCGGAGCAGCGGGCCGCGCTGCTATCGTTGGATCGCGCGATGCTGGACGAGGTGATGGGCAACGTGGAGCACGATGACGAGACGCTCAAGGCAATCTGGGAAATCGTTGAGCGTCGCAAAGTGGTGCTTGAATCAACCACCGATCCCGCGCGCATCGCCGACTGGGGCGAGGGCGAGGGTGGACGTCGTGGGCTGCTCGCCAAATATGTTGCGCTCGCCGGCCCCGTTACTGCCGAAGAAATCCACGAGCGTTATGGCTGGTCCGTGCGCTGGATAGAGGCTCGGCTACGCGAGTGGCGCGAGCGGGGAAGGGTTGTCGTTGGAAAGTTCAGGCCCGATGTGAGCGGCACCGAATATCTGTCGCGCAAGATCGCCGAGCTGGCGAGGCGTAGGGCGCTGGCCGCGCTGCGCAAGCAGATCGAAGCGGTGGAGATGTCGTCGTTCGCCGCATTTCTCGCGCGATGGCAGCATGTGGATCCGCGGGACCGGCTGGAAGGCGTAGGTGGAGTCGCGACCGTAACGCGGCAACTGTTCGAACTGGCTCGGCCCGCGGCTGCGTGGGAACGTGATTATCTCAAGAGTCGTATACACGACTACAACGCCGCGTGGCTTGGCGAATGGATGGCGAGCGGCGAGCCGGTCTGGGTGGGTGAGAGCAATCGCGACGCGAATACGAGCGACGCGACCGACACAGCTGTCGCGCTCGCGCGGATCAAGTTCTTCGCGCGCGGCGCCGGCAACACGTGGTTGTCACAACTCGCGGAGGCGCGTGATCTTCTGACGCAGGACGCGCGCTCGGTGTACGACACCATCGCGCGCGAGGGAGCGTCGTTCATCACCGATCTCCAGGTGCTCATCTCCATCTCTTCGCTGTCATTGCGTGAGGCGGTACGCGAGTTGGTGGCGATGAGCCTGATAACCAACGATACCGCGGACGCGATGCGGCAGGTAGTTCGGTGGAAGCCGATGATCCCGAACGTGTCATACGACCCGGATCGTTGGCTTCCGACCAGCTTTGTCGAGCGCACCGATCGTCCCATCCGGCACCGGCGGCCAAACTTGCGCAGACTGCCAAAGTGGGAACGGCCAGATCGTGTCGGTACCGGTACCGGTGTCGCCGGCTGGACCGGCCGCTGGTCGCTGGTGCACAAACCCGGCGTACTTGGCGTCCCGATGGACGAAGAGGAGCGCGCCGCGGCGACCGCCCGCCAGTGGTTGGAGCGGTACGGTATCGTGTCGCGCGACTGGTGGCGGCGCGAGCGGCCGCCGGTGTCCTGGCGCACCATATATCAGGAGCTGAAACGTCTCGAGTTTCGCGGTGAAGTGCGGCGCGGCTACTTCGTGCGCGGTCTGGCAGGTGCGCAGTTCGCGCTGCCAGACGCGGTGGAGCGGCTGCGGGAAGTAGCGGGAGCAGACAGCAGCGATGCACCGTTCACCGTGCTGGCGGCGAGCGATCCCGCCAATCCCTACACCCTCGCACTCGAAGGCGTCGACCGTGATCCGCTAGCCCGCCCGCGCGGCGCTGGTGCGCTACTCGTCACACGCGCCGGACGTGTTGCGCTCGCCGTCGAAGGGCGAGGCAAGCGGATTGTCGCCGCCGAGTGGTTGTCGCCGGAAGAGCTGGCGGAGGCAAGGCGAGTATTGGCCGAGCATGTGCGGGGCGAGCGAGGAGCGCGCTACCTGTAACAATAGCACACCCCGACGCTTCAGCCGTCGCCTGCCAGAACAACGCCTCGCACCCTCCCCACCACGAGCGCGAACACGACGAGTGCGATCGCGCCTACAAGTGCCTCCGTGAACAGCATCCCGTTAGTTCCCCAAGCATCGTGCGCCCATCCGTCCACGCGCAACATTCCCAGACTGAAAAGCGTGTTGAGAGCGAAGAAGAGATTGATCTTGGTCGCCGCGGCCGTGTGACCGACCATCGCGAGCACAAGCCCCGTGAACGATGCAGCCACCATCCCTAGCGTGAACGTGTAGAAGAGAGTGGTCACCGCGTAGCCCACCGACGTGCGCGGTGATAGCGCGATCACGATGCAGGCCAACAATCCGAGCGCGCACGATAGCGCGTATGCTGTCGGCTTGTGCATGTGATCGGCCAACCGCCCACCGGCAAAGCAGCCCGCGACGATCGTGATGCCGCCGCCGAATCCGAGCACGAGCGACACCGTGTCAGCCGGAGCGCTCCACTCCGGTCCGAGCGAGCCGAAAAGAGATTGCGTCGCTCCAGTCCCGATTGGGAGAATTGCCAGCAGCAGCGCGATGCGACCGGGGCGTGACCGCATCAGCGCAACGAGATTGCGCCACGCATCGCCTGCCCGCTCGCGAACCGGTGCATCGCTCAGCGCGCGCGGTGGCTCTCGGAGCGGCACGAGCGCGACTGCGCAGATACAAATGATGGCGGCCAGGGCCGTTCCCGCCATCCACGGCGACGGCGCATGATTCATGAGCCAGAGCCCAATGCCACCGCCTGCGGTCTGGCCGAACTGATTCCCCGACTGGAACCATCCCGCCGCGCGCCCGCGTTGCGCGTCCGGCGTGTTGTACACCATCAGCCCCTCAGTCGCGAACGCTAGAAACGTCCCTGCCACGCTCGTCAGCAGCACGAGTAGCGATACCAGTGGTACTGTGTGCACGGACAGCGGCACTACCGTGAGCGCGACGAGTCCCGCGGAAATCATTGCTACCGCAAGCAAGTACCAGCGCTTTCGCGTGAGCGTGTAATCACCGATCGGCGCCCACAGAAACTTCCAGCCAGCCGCCAAAAAGGCCATGCCGACTATGCCCGCGATAGCCGACACCGGCATCCCCGCTCGGCTCCCAAGATAGCCGAGCGCGATAGCGGGGAAGCCGAAGGTGAGACCGTAGGGAAAGTACAGCACGGCCCAGACCCACGGTCGTTGCGCGCGAGGGGCGTTCAGACCGTCGGGGTTATCGATTGGCCGGCCGCTCATCGCTGCCATGTTGGCTATCTTGGCGCATGCCTCAGGCCACTGGCACCAGACGATCGCGCGTGTCCCCAGGTTGGGTACTCGGCGCGTCGCTGCTCGGGATATCCTTTGCCGGTCCGCTGGTACGGCTGTCTTCCGCCGATCCGGTCGCGATCGCCGCTGGGCGACTTGCCTTTGCGCTGATCGCGGTTGCCGTCATGCTCGCGATCAGTGGCGAATGGCGCCAGTGGCGAACGCTGGCCTGCACCGACTGGCTGCTCGCGCTGGTCGCGGGGGTGATCCTTGCGCTGCATTTCTGGGCGTGGAACACATCAATCCACCTTACAACGATTGCTGCATCGACCACGCTGGTCACCAGTCTGCAGCCTGGCTTCGTTGCACTGTTGTCGGTGTTTATCGTGCACGAGTCGCCCAGCCGCCGCCAGATGGCCGGCCTTGCCCTCGCCACACTTGGTGCGGCGATCATCACGGGGCCGGATATTCTGAGCGGTGGTCCGGCGGCTCCCGAAAGCGCGCGGAATCCGCTGCTCGGAAATGTGCTGGCCATAGCGGCGGGTGCGGCCGCCGCGTCATACATGACGCTCGGGCGCCGGTTGCGCGCCAAACTTGGAGCCTGGGCTTACGTTGGGATTGTCTACAGCGCGGCCTTTGTTACGCTGCTGATGATTGGTGGCGCAACCGGGGTACGGCTCGCGCCGCAGCCACCACGCGAGCTGCTGATCTTTCTCGGTCTCGCCGTTGGACCGATGCTGATAGGGCACACGGGGATGAACTGGGCGCTGGAGCATCTTCCGGCGTACATCGTCAATCTCACAGTTCTGGGCGAGCCGGTCGGCGCGACTCTACTGGGAGCGATTATCCCTGGCATCCACGAGATCCCGCGCTGGACGACATTCGCGGGCGGCGCGGTCGTGCTCGCGGGGGTCATCGTGACTGCATGGACGCGACAGCCCGTTGTCGAATCCGTTATAGAGACGGCGTAGAGATGGCCGACCAGTATGTGAGCTCGATTCTGATTCGTTCCGCAACGGCGGCAGACGCCTCGCCGCTGTCCGTGTTCGCGGCCCGAACATTTATCGACACGTACGGCGCAGACAACTCGCCCGAGGACATGGCCGCTTACGTCGCTTCCACTTTCACGCCAGAGCTTCAGGCCGCGGAGCTCGCCGATCCTGGTGGATTTGTCCTAATTGCAACTTCGGCCGATGAAGAAGGCGCATTTATCGGCTATGCGTACCTGGGCGATGGCGACGTACCAGCAGCAGTCACGAACCCGGCGTCAATCGAGCTGAAGCGCTTCTACGTTGCTTCCCAGTACCACGGACGCGGCGTCGCACGGACGCTGATGCAGTGTGCCCTCAGCGAGTCACGCCAACGCGGCTGGCGCAGTGTGTGGTTGGGTGTATGGGAGCGGAACGCGCGCGCAATCGCGTTCTACCACAAGCTCGGCTTCAGCCACGTCGGAAGCCATTCATTTCAACTGGGCGCCGACGTGCAGACGGACTGGATAATGGAGCGATTGCTGGACGCGCCCTCATCCACCGGATGAACGCCTACCGTGCCTGTCGCCCCAGCGCTGCCCGCACAGCCTCGCGCATCGCGACCACCGAATCGTTTCTCGCGGCGACGGAATCCTCCCGCACATGCAGCTCGATTCCGTCGGCGACGTCGACGCGGCGCCACGTGACGGGCTCGTCTCCGCGCGCGGTCACGACGTCGGCACGGACCGCCAGCGCCGGCTCGAGCGAGCCCGCGACGCGACGCTCCAGCACGTCGCCGGTTAGCGCACGCACCTCCTTCTTGATCAACTCCAGCGATTGACCTTCTCGCTGGCGGATCTTTACCGCGAGCAGCTGCAACAGATGCCGGTAGTTGTAAGTCGCGGCCGTCCCGGTCCCCTCAGGCCTGTCAATGAGGCCGGCGGAGACATAGAAGCGGACCGAACGTGCCGACGGCGCCGCGCGCGCTGACGCGTTGGTGGGACGGATCCCGGCCGCGTCTACGAGACTGGCGGCATGGGCTGCGAGTCCTCGCGCGTTCCAGGGCGCATGTCGAGCGTGGGCACGGAGGAGTGCAACCGGCGATTCAGCCATGTGGACAGGATAACGTTAAACTCGTCCGGACGCTCGTCTTGCGGCAGATCACCGGACGGCGACAGGATATGTACATCGAAGTCGGGCTTGAGCGTGCGAAAGCCGCGGATCTCCTGAACAGGGGCGATCTGCGCGTCCTCGCCCCAAAGTAACAGCGCCGGCTGATTCAGACGCCTCAACGCACGACGCACGTCGATGTTGAGATGGCCGGCGAGGAACGCGGCTGGCGCGTGCCGAGCTCCGCGCTGATGCGCGGTGTCGTACGCCACGTCCACCAATTCATCAGTGACAAGCGTGTTGTCCGCGTACGCGACTTCCAGAAAGTGCCGTATGCTCCGGCGCGACACCATCGCGTTGAAGGCCGCCGTCCCGACCACTGGTGTGTCAATGGCAAGGCGGCCCGCGTCAGCCGCCACTCCCGCGGCCCCGTTCAGCCTGGTGAGCCCGCTGGGCTCGATCAGCGCCAGGGCAGGAAAGCGATGCGGATCGCGTGCGCCAAGTATGATGGCGTAAGCGGCGCTCAATGAGTTGGCGACGAGCACGCACGGGCCGCCGACCACCTGGGCCACAAAGTCTGATATGAGCGATATGTACAGGCGTGCGCTGTACCGGATGGCCGGACGATCCGATCGCCCAAAGCCAAGCAGATCCATCGTATAGACCGTGTGATCCCGGGCGATGTGATCCACATTCTGGCGCCACTCGTACGACTGCGCGCCCGCGTGAATACCGTGAATCAGTAGTACCGCGGGCCCACTTCCTCGTGTGGTAAACGAGATCCGGCGGCCGCGCCAGCTCCAGCCGCCCTCCTCGCCTCCAATAAGATTGGGGAGCCGGTCCACGCCCCGCCGCGCAAGTGCGTTGTACGCCGCGGCGACGCCGAGGACCGCTCCGCCCGACATAAGTAACTTACGCCAGCCGGACGAATCATCATCCACAACGTCGACACCCGCGCCTCCAGCTACGTGGCGACCGTCGGTCGTGTCGTCACTTGCATCATCGACATAGTGGTCGTGGGCGTCGGCGTAGTCGTTCCTTGCATTGTTCGCGTCATCGGAGGGGCGAAACCCCAAGCGGTATCGGGCCATGTTTATCGCGGATCGTCGTGTCAATCCTCGCTCTCACGTGAAAGCGAGTCGTCTGAATGCGTTCCTGGAGCGAATCTATATCGCTTACGGCCGCAGGCTCATAAGACGCTCCTTCGCGCGCGTGCATGTCTCTTATGCAGATCCCATCGCGGGCACATCCTGGGCCGAGAGTGATAGTCCCTCAATCGCCTTCATCAACCATAGCGCATGGTGGGATGCCGTGGTTCCATTCGTTTTATCGCATGACCTGTTCCGCCGAGTGAGCTACGCGATTATGGAAGGGGAGCAATTGGACAAATACCGCTTCTTCCGGCGCCTGGGTTGCTTTGGAGCCACTACCAATTCACTGGATGATGCGCGTGCCACCGTCCACCATGCAGTGAACACTCTAAAGGGCGGACCTCGCCGCACGCTCTGGCTCGCCCCTGAAGGCGCGCTGCTCGCCTCGCGCACGCCGCTCCACTTCAAGAGTGGCCTCGCGAGAATCGCGCGAGCGGTGCCAGAGGCTCGGCTACTCCCCATCGCATTGCGTTATGAGTTCCGAAAAGAGCGGCTTCCCGAGTGCTTTGTCCGCATTGGTGCACCTGTCGCGTCGGTGGCCGCGGGCGAGCCGATTCGGTTCGCGACCGCACGGCTCTGTTCGGCGCTGGCCCAGGAAGTAGCGGAGCTGGACCGCGCGTTGCTCGCGCGCCCATAGGGCTGGTACGCACAAGACAGCGAGGCCTCCGTTTTTTCAAGGCGGAGGCCTCGCTGTCTTGTGTTGGCAAACCGTGTTGCTAGCCGCGGTACCGGCGCTATCGGCGCGAGCGACCGCTGCTCTTCTTTGCGGCGCTGCGCCCGCCACTCTTCTGGCCCGAGCTCTTCTTCGCCGCGGAGCCGGATGACTTGCGTGCAGGAGTAGGTGCGCTCTTTCGCGCGCCCGACTTTGCGCCGCTCTTGCTGGGCGCTCCCTTCCTGGCGCTCCCTGAGCTCTGTTTTGCTGCTGTCTTCTTGGCCGCTGCCTTTGATGTCGACTTCTTCGCGGTGGACTTTGACCCGGATTTGGTCGCAGACTTGGATGTCGATTTCGAGCCTGACTTGGAAGCAGGCTTCGATGCTGACTTCGACGCCGACTTGGACGCTGACTTGGACGCTGACTTGGACGGTGACTTGGATGCTGACTTGGACGCCGACTTTGCTCCTGATCCACCGCCAGAGTGTGAGCCTGACTTTGCCGCCGATTTCTTGGCGCCACTGCCCGAAGCACTCGTCCTCTTCGCGCCAGCGCCGCTCTTCCGACCTCCGGCATTACTCCCCGATCCACCACTCGAGCCACTACCACTCTTTGAGGCCGACTTGCGGCCACCGCCGGAACCGGCCGATTCATTGGCTCCGCCGGAGCCCGAGCCGCCTTCGCCCATGGCGTCCGGGTCGTCGTCCATCTCCACAATGATCACTTCAGCGATCTCGAAGGTATCGCCGTCCTCGTCATCATCCTCGTCATCGTCGTCCAGTGCATCGAATGAATCGGCGTCAGTCGAGTCAGAGTCGCCGGTCGATCCCGCTCCA
This sequence comes from Gemmatimonadaceae bacterium, assembly GCA_051001375.1. Taxonomy (GTDB): domain Bacteria; phylum Gemmatimonadota; class Gemmatimonadetes; order Gemmatimonadales; family Gemmatimonadaceae; genus Fen-1247. The sequence continues at coordinate 451 of JBPCNJ010000093.1, read as the reverse complement.
GCCGCGTCGGATGATCCGACCAGTGCGCTCGCGAAAGAGTCTGACGAATCGAGAGTGGAGCTGCTTGCTGGCGGTGTGACGTTCTTCTTGCCCGATCCCTTCGGCCGTCCACGACGACCCGGTGCGCGCACTAACGGTCCGTCCTCATCGTCCAGATCCTCGTCCTGACCGTCACCCGGCGCTCGGGGAAAGAGATCGGCCTCATCATCATCCGCCACGCCGCCTTCCGCCGTTTCGCCACCTTCCTCGTCATCTTCCTCGGCGTCTTCGGCGCTATCCCAGAGCTGATCGCTGTTGTCCTGATTCACACTCCAGCCACCTTCTTCGTCTTCTTCCTCGTCGTAGCGCGACTTCCGGCCGCGGCCACCGCTGTAGCCGCCGAGGTCGTCGTCGTCGTCTTCCGCGAAGCGGAACGTCTCTCGCACCTCGTCTCTGCTCGGCATTGCCGTCT
>JBPCNJ010000092.1:0-4324 GCA_051001375.1 Gemmatimonadaceae bacterium | reverse complement strand
GAGTAGCTGAGAATCTTATAGCGGCCGCCGCGCTCGATAATTGCGGCAAAAAGTGGCTCGGTCACGGTGCTCTGCTCAGGTCCGGAGTGCGTCACGCGACAGTGCGCCAAGATGCGATTGTCTCCCTCGATATGTGGCACGCTGTCGCAGGTCCAGCGCGTTACACCCAGGCGTTTACCCCCGTACGCGCGCAGCAGGCGATGCAGCCCCTGGTCGCTCTGTGAACTCATCTGGAGCCACATGATCTGCGGGCTCAACTCGTATGGCGGACGAGACTGTGGATTTGTCGGATAGTACAGATACGCGAACTCGTCCGTCGATAGTGCCATGCGCGCAAGAGCATCCGCATCGTTGCGCTCAACGGCAGCGGCCACCGCATTGATCAGCGACTCGGCAGACGATGCAGCACCACTGAGCCGTGTCGGGCTTGCTTTTAGGGACTCGCGAAAACGACGCAGCTCGGTGGCTGGCGAAAGGGCACTATCGACAATGGGTGTAGTCACACGGACCAGTTTTTGCGATGCTGGAGTGTCTCTCGTGGTCTGATCGCCGCATCCATACAACGGAAGTGCGGCGACCAGGAGCAGGCAGGCTCCGCCTGTGCGTGATGAGCGTGGCATTACAACATGGAAGGTGAAGGGCACAATGAGCGTGGCTCTAGTAGAGGGATCGGCGCCCAACGGCGCCGGTCATCTGGATGACTGTTCGTCAGTTCTGGTAGTAGGCCGTCCAGCCCTGCCACCACTTCGGCCCGTTGGGGTCGGCGGCGCCGGCATAGGTGGTGCCTTGCATGCTGGCTCCGAAATACCCGGTCACGCGGTTGGCGATGCTAGCCGGAAAGCTGGCCATCCCGGAATTGCGGATCGATGCAGTTGCTGACGGCGTGAAGTCGAGCGACGCCGTGTTCAGACTTGTAAAGAGCGACGCAGCCGAACCGGTCGCAAGCGTGAAGTTTGCGGCGGGGGTGTTGAGGTTGGCACCAAACGTCGGCGTCTTTGCTGTTGGCGCTACCGGATCGAAGGTGTTGCCGTTTTCCGCCAGAGTCACGTTGCGGAACATCACGCTATCAACGGCGCGGAGCGCTTCGCTCTCGGGATCTCGCAGGCTCACCGCGTAGCCAGGCCAGCGCCCGATCACGCCGTTCACGAAAGTGGCGCCCGCCCCGCGGCGAATCACCGCACCGTTGCCGTCAGTCGTGGCAAATACGCCGGCACCCGGCCCAATGACCGTGAAGTTGGCCCAGACCGGCATGGAATACGGCTTGTTGGCAAAGGTGCATCCCGCCTTGTCGATCTCGCACCCATCGCCTTCGAACCCGCGCGGATCGCTGGACACTGTACCGGAGCCACTGCGCGGCTGAAGCACCGTCGTCTGCAGCGCGATCAAGTACTGCCCTCTCCCGGAATACCCCTCGGTCCAATCGTAGTGGTCGTCACCGGACTCGTACGACACCATGTGACGGATGTCCACCGCTCCGCCCCAGAACTCGAATGAGTCATCGAGTCCCCCTATTGCCTGCACGTAGTCGTACGTCGTGCCGCGGCCGACTGCGTAGCTGGAAATGGCGTTCAGCTCCTGGCCCTGTCCATTGGAAACGTCGTAACCGGCGAACTCGATGCGGACGTATTTCAGCACACCGCTGTTGTCGTTGAAGTTGCTGCCGCCGGCGTAGTTCTCGGCCACTCCGTTCTGCGGACCTTCGGTGTAGATGGGGTTCGCCGTACGGTTGATGAAACCGTTGCCGACGATTATGATGCCACCCCAGTCGCCGGGCTTGCGGTTGCCGGGACTGCGCGCGGAAGTGAAGACAATCGGTGCGTCCGCTGTCCCCTGTGCGTCTATCTGCGCTCCGCGCAGAATCCACAGCGAACTCCCGGTGACGGTCGTATCGCCTACGACTCGGGTGCCCGGCTGGATCGTCAGCTTGGCGCCGGACTGAACCTTCACGTAGCCGCTGAGGGTGTAGACGGTGTCCTTATACAGGGTCCTGTTCTGGGCGATGTTGCCGCTCAGAACCGAGTTGCAGTTGGTGGTGCACTTCGAGCCGCTGGGCGGTCCGGGCGGCTGCGTGGGTGAGTCGCTGCCACTACAGCCGGCAAGCGCGGCCGTGGCGGTGAGGCTCGCGGATAGAATTAAATGATATCGAGGTAGCATGAATAAGCTCGAGTTGAGGGTCGACCGGAAGAAAGCAGTGGGATGCCACGGTTTCATCATGACTGAGCCACGACTGTGTCACGGTGTCGTTCAGGCAATTGTTGTCGATCACTGTGGTTGCCACCTCAGCCCGATCGTGAACACGCGGCCGGTATAGTACTGCTCGCGGATGACGCTCCCCTGCCGCTCCTCGTGTGGCGAGTTCAGCAGGTTCTTCGCGTCTACCCGGGCCGCGACGGCCGAGAACAGCGGCACCTGAAGCGATAAGTCCAGCGCGCTCCGGGGCTGCTCGTAGCTGTCCGGTAGCGGCGTCACTCCGGCCGCGATAATGCGCTTGCCAACGGTGTTGAAGAGCAAAGTTCCGCTCGCGCGGCCCGACGCGGAAGCATACGTCACTCCGCCATTGAAGACATAAGGCACCTGACCCACCATCGCGCGCTGCTTGTTCGTGAACGCCGACAGCTTGTCGCTGCTGATATCGATGTTGCTGCGGATTACCGTGCCGTTGGTGAAAACCGTCACTGGTGCCAGCACGCCCGCGATTCTATCGAGCTGAAGGCGCAGCTCCACCTCGCCGCCAAAATCCGTCGCGGCGTCGGCGTTGATGAAGCTGAGCTGTGACGCTCCGCTTGTCGCAACGTCCACCTGCTCGATTGGCTTACTGAAGCGCTTACCGAAGGCGCCAAAGCTGATCACCTCGCCGCCTCGTGGGTACCATTCCCATCGCGCATCGTAGTTCTGGATCAGCGTTCGAACGAGATTAGCGTTACCGAATACATCGCGTTGCGCAATCACATCGCGGTATGAGATCGGCGACAGCTCCCGATATTCCGGCCTCGACAGGGTCTGCGTTGCACTCAACCGGAGGTTCTGGTTGTCGGATAATGCGACACTAGTGACGATCGCGGGGAGTACGTCCGTATTGTTCAATCGAGCGGTATTCTGGTCTCCCGTGGTTGCGAAGGAACGAACCACCAGGTTGTCGTACTCGACCCGTGCACCCACGGTCAATCGAAGACGTGTCCACGGCGTGATCTCGGCCATAGCATAGCTGCTGGCCAGGCGGTCGGCCGCGGAGTATGATCCTCCGGTCGAGTTCTGCAGAAGCGTGAACGCGTGTGCATCGGCCTGGACAAAGGCGCTCTGGAACAGCTCTTCCGGAGAGAGCTCGCGCGCGCTACGTGGCAGATTCTGGCCGATGATGCTGTACGATTGGTTGTTGGCGGATCGGTCTGTCGAGCGTAGGGCGACGCCCGCTTTGATAAAGCGCAACTGATAGTCGAGCGCGGTGTTGAAGCTGTTCTCGTGCAGCTCGGCGAACGTCTTCCGTGCGCCATCCGGGTTGTAGCTGAACAGCGCGTACGGATATTGCTGGTTCGTCGCGGGATCCGTCTCGCGCACATACTGCACTTCTGTCCTGTCGGGTTCGCCGCGGCTGACACCGGATGACGATACCGAAAGCGCCAGGCGCTGACGGTCGCCCAGCTCCCGCTCGATCCTTAGCTGATTGGAGCGGATAGACCGCTCGACGAAGTCCAGCGAAGTGCGACGCGTGGGTAGGCCGAAGTCGTCACGCACCCCGAACTCCTCAACGGCGGCATTGTCCGCGGAACGGTTGAAAGTGTTGTTTGCCACAACACGGGTGCGAGTGCCCAGCAGAGTACTCAGATTGAGCAGTCCGCCCCAGAGCACTCCGCGCGTCGCCGTAGTTCCCGCGAAGGAGTTAAACGCGCGCGTCCCGCCTTTCCCGTCGGGTACTGCCAGAGCCCGAGTCTCGCCCGTCTGCACGCCCTGGGCATAGCCATACGAACCGGACGCGAGATAACCTACGTTCAGCCCCGCGAAAGGCGCTTGGCCTCCGGCCGACAGGCTGGTCGAATAGTTTGGTGTCCCTGCCGCGGTCGTAGGAGTCCAAACATCACGGAATGACCGAATAGCCTGGTTGATGGTCTGCTGACTGGCCGAGCCAAAGTTGCCATTCGCCGCCACAATAGCCGGTAGGGCTCGCGCGCTGCCACCAAAGCCGAGCCACTCCGATCCCGTGGCTGGTGCGAGTGGGAGTGGCTTGCCGGTCGCGGCAGCATTGAAACCGACCGACGTCGCGTAGGTCACTACCCGCCTGAGCGGAAATTCACGCGTTTCCAGATTCACCTGCGCGCCGCTGAAGTCG
>JBPCNJ010000091.1:0-3770 GCA_051001375.1 Gemmatimonadaceae bacterium | reverse complement strand
TCAAGAGAGCGCGCGACCTGCTCTTCCAGTCCGGCGGCGCCGCGCGCACGAACGAAAGAATCCGGGTCCTCGCCATTGGGAAGTGTTACGACACGCACCGAGCAGCCGTGTCGCAGTAGCTCGTCGCCGGCGCGAAAGGTCGCCTTGAGTCCGGCCTGATCGCTGTCATATAGCAGGAAGACGTTCTTGCTGTAACGCGTCAACATCGCCGCCTGTGCTTCGGTCAGCGCGGTACCGAGTGGGGCCACAACTGTCTCGACGCCACTCGCCATGAGCCGGATAGCGTCCATGTAGCCTTCGACAATGAAGACGCGGTCCGCTTTCCGGATGCCGTTCCTGCACCAGTTGAGCGCGTACAGCGTACGCGACTTGTTGAACACCGGCGTCTCGGGTGAGTTGAGATACTTTGGTTCAAAGTCGCCGAGCGCGCGGCCACCGAAGGCGGTGTGGCGCCCCTGCGCGTCCAGAATGGGGAACATCAGCCGATTGCGGAAACGCGGTCGCGCGTCAGAATCGTCGTCGCGCACGATGAGCAATCCGCCTTCCACCAGACGATCGACATAGAAACCCATGGTTTCCATGTGACCGCAAAAGGTCCCAAGCTCAGATGGTGCAAATCCCAACTCGAAGCGGTCGGCCAGCTCGCGCGTGATACCACGCTGCTCCAGGTACGCTCGCGCCGCGGCGCCGCGCTCGTCGTCCCACAGTGAGCGCTGGAAGTAATCCGCCGCAATCGCATTCATCTCCCAGAATGGCTCGCGGTGATCGGGGCCAGATTTGTCCGCGCGGCGCTGCTCCAGGACTTCAATGCCGGCGATTCCGGCCACTGTCTGCAGTGCATCTGGGAAACTCATTCCGAGATGTTTCTGCATGAAGGAGAATACGTCACCCGATTCGCCACACTTGAAGCAATGGTACTGACCGCGCTTGGGTGAAACGCTGAAATTGGGATTCTTGCCACCGTGAAACGGACACGGTCCGCGCCAGTCCGCACCGGTCCGTCGCAGCTTCACGTGCTCGCCGATGATCTGCAGGATGTCGGCTGCCTCTCTTACACGTTCAACGGTTTCATCGGAGTTCACGAGAACTCCACCACCGTCACGCCGGCGCCACCCTCGTTCCACGCGCCGAGGCGAAAGTTCACCACGCGCGGCTCCTTCTTCAGCATTTCACCGACTCGATCTCGCAGCGCGCCGGTGCCCTTGCCGTGAATGATGCGCAACGCCTTGAGATCGGCTCGCACCGCATTGTCCACCGCGTGCATCACGATGTCGTCAACGTCGCCGACGCGCATCCCGCGCAGGTCGATCTCGCTCGAGGCAAAAACGTCCGGGACGTCACCGCGAACAGCGACGGTGATCGCCGCCTGTGGCCGCGCCGCGCGCGCAAGATCACCGACCGGAACGGTGAGCTTGAGCGGGCCAACGGCGACGACACCGCTGTCATCGCGCAACTCGAGCAGCTTGCCGGTCCGGCCGCCCAGACTCTCAACGGAGACCCAGTCGCCCACGCCCGGCGCCTCGCTACGGCCGTTCCCATTACGTGACGACGATCCGCGAGTAGATGCGCTGCGTTCGCGCACGTCCAGCCGGTCGAGTGCCGCTGTCTGGCCCTTGGCCAGATCTTCAACACGCCGACGTGCGTCGCGCGCGGCTTCGTCCACATCAGCTGACGATTTGAGCGACTCTATGGCCTGCTCTACCTCGCGTCGCGCACCGAGTAGATATCGCCGCGCTTCCTGCCGCGCCTTGCGCTCGGCGTCGCGCTCGCGAGCTTCAGCGTTGCGCTCTCGCTCAGCGACTCTCCGCGCGCGCACACGGGCGTCTTCGGCGATCGCTTCGGCCTCGCGCTCACGCTCGCCCAATGCGGTATCGCGCGCCTCCAGGTCCGCCAGGAATACATTGACGTCGCGCTCGCCTGCAGGCAGACGAGCCTCGGCGCGATCAAGCACTTCTTCCGGAACGCCCAACCTGCGCGCGATGCTCAACCCGTACGACTGCCCCGGAATGCCCTTGATCAGTCGATACGTTGGCGCGAGTGCGACCGCGTCGAATTGCAGCGACGCATTCACCACGCGCGGATCTTCCACCGCCAGGTGCTTCAGCGCGCCCAGATGCGTCGTCGCGACAGTTCGCGCGCCGCGATTGGTGAGCGACTCGAGCACCGCACCACCTAGTGCGGCGCCTTCCAGCGGGTCGGTCCCCGAACCAAGCTCGTCAATGAGCACGAGGGTGCGATCAGTCGCGCATGTCAGAATCTCACGCAAGTTCTTGACGTGGGCGCTGAAGGTGGACAGACTCGCCGCGATTGACTGCTCATCGCCGATATCGGCGTAGATGTCGTCGTACACCGGGATGGTGCTCTCGTCGCCGACAGTGGCGGGGACGCCCGCCTGGATGCTCGCGGAGATCAGTGCGATTGCCTTGAGCAGCACCGTCTTGCCGCCCGTATTCGGACCCGAGATAAGCAGCGTGCGATCGTCAGTCGTGAGCGACAGGTCGAAGGGAACGACGGCATGTCCCTGCGCGAGCAACAGAGGATGCCTTCCGTTGTGAATGTCGAAACCGTCCACCGGATCGCGCAGCAGCACCGGCGATGCGCGTAGCTCCAACGCGTATCGAGCGCGTGCATACAGCGAGTCCAGCTCGCCCATGGCATCAAAGGCGTCGTCCAGCGCGGCGTGAAACGGTCGCACGGACTCCGTAAGCTCGCCCAGAATACGATCTACTTCGCGCAGCTCCTGCGCGGCCAGCTCGCGCATCCGATTACCGGCCTCGATTGCGGCTGGCGGCTCCATGAACAGCGTGCCGCCCGTGGCAGACGCATCGTGTACAATGCCGCCCACAGCTGCACGACCTTCGCGGCGCACAGGGATCACGTACCTGCCGTTTCGCACCGTGACCGACATGTCCATCACCTGCTGCCCAGGCTCTAGCCGAGCCGCAATGCGCTCGAGCAGTGACACCAGATCCGATTCCGCTGTACGCAGCTCGCGCCTCAACGACCTGAGCCGCGGCGACGCCTCGTCGCGAACTTCACCTTCGTCGTTGATCACACGATCGATTGCCGATTCGGCGCGCGGCTCGCGCGCCAGGCGCCGCGCGATGGGAGCGAGTACGGCCCTCGCAGCCGCCGGGTACCGTGCGTGCTCCAGCGAGTCGAGCGTTGTGCGCGAGCTGGCCAAGAGCGTACGCAGCTCAACGAAATCATCGCCGCCAAGTGTGGCGTTCTCAACGCGGAGCCGATCCAACGCGCGGCGGGCGTGTGGGATGCGAGCCGGCGCCCAGCCCCCCTCGGCCGACAGCAGCGCGCGGACGGAGAAGACGCGGGTCTGTTCGCGCTCGATCCAATCGCGATCAGTGGTCGGACGAAGCGCGCGAACGCGCGCCGATCCCTCGTCGGACGACGCGCGGCCGGCGACGGTATCGAGCACCCGGTCGAACTCGAGAACGGTGAGGGCGTGCGAATTCATTTAGCTGCTGAATTATACCCCTGTAAGCACGAAGGGCCCGCACAATCGGCGGACCCTTGGTTGTATATCGTCGCGTGTCAACACGATCCGGCGACCGCAGGTCGCCCCTACGTCAGGCGTTGGCCGATGCGAGTTCTTCCTTAGCGATTCTGCTGATCGTGCTGCCGTCGGTGCGTCCCTTGAATTCCGGGTTCACGCGGCCCATCAGCGGGCCCATGGACGTAGCCCCGGATGCGATCGCGGCGCGCACCGCGGCGCGAATCTCATCCTCGCTCACCTGCGCGGGAAGGTACTGCTC
>JBPCNJ010000090.1:0-15509 GCA_051001375.1 Gemmatimonadaceae bacterium | reverse complement strand
TATTCGCGCCGCAGTGTACTCAAGGGGAGCGCAGCAAGTACTGCCGCTCTCGTCCTCGCCGGAATGCCTTTCGGCCTCGCCGCTCTCGCCACGGAAGCGCACGCACAGACCGCCGCCCCGTCCATGGCTGGATTGGCCGCTCTTCAGCTTGCACTCAAGCTGGAGTATCTGGAGGCGGACTTCTACAACATGGGAGTTACCGCTTTCGCAAGCACCTTTACTGCCGCTGAGGCCGCAGCAATCGGTCAGCTCGCCAAGCACGAGAACGCGCACGTCGCGCTACTCAAGGGCGCGCTCGGCTCGAGTGCACCGGCCAACGTGACGCACGATTACACCGGCGGTGGGGGTGCCGGTACCGGGCCGTTCCCCAACGTCTTCAAGGACAAGGTGGAGTTCCTCAAGCTGGCCCAGCTGTTCGAGGACACAGGTGTGCGCGCATATAAGGGTCAGGCCGGAAATCTCATCGCTGACAAGTACTATCTCACCGTGGCACTGCGCATTCACGCGGTGGAAGCGCGTCACGCGGCCAAGATCCGTCGTTTGCGCGCCCAGAACGCGTACATCACACAGGCGCAGTTTGATGCCGCCTACACCACCACCAAGGCAGCCAGCGGTGCGTCGCAGGCCGATCTTGCTACTGGCGTCTACAACAGCACGCCGGTCACTGAGGCCAACACCACCGAGCGCGGAGTCAACGTCGTTGGTCTGAACGGTGCAACGGCTGATCGTGTTACCGAGGCATTCGACGAGCCTCTAGACACCGCGTCAGTCGTCGCCATCGCCGGCTTCTTCGGCGTGAAGTAAGCTCCCGCTCGCGGGCGCGTTCGGGGCCGAGTGTCCCGCCGCGTCGGTAGGCCGCTCGACAATCGATAACGCAACGAAGCGAGCACCAGGGCGGCCTACACGGGCCACTCTGGTGCTCGCTTCGTTTGCGCCGGTCAATCCAATAATGCCGGCCGGACTGCTGTGGAATGAGCCCGCAGCATGCCGATAACCTATTCATGCCATCCCGGCAATTCCTCCAGTCACGCTCCGCCTCCAACAGCACATGCGCAAGCATCTGCTCCCGCGTGCGACGTCTGACGTTGTTTCCCCGAACCCTCGCTTTCCGTTGATAGACGGCGCGCACCATAGCTCAGGACCAGGCATTCCGGCCGACCGCATCGCACGCTCGTTGTCGATGCTCGAGGCAGCCCTGGACTCGACCATCGATGGAATCATGATCGCCGACGCACAGGGGTCGATAACGCGATTCAATCGCAAGTTCGCCGAAATGTGGGGAATACCAGAGCGGATCCTGGAAGCACAGGACGATTACGCCGCGCTCCAGTGGGCCATGCGCCAACTGCGCGATCCCGACGGCTTTGTCAGTCGCGTGCACTCGCTCTACCTGTCGCCAGAAGCCGAAGGCATGGACAGGATCGAGTTCCTCGACGGGCGTGTGTTCGAACGCTACTCAGTACCTCAGCGCGCGGGTGGAGAGATTGTCGGACGGGTGTGGAGCTTCCGTGACGTCTCCGAGCGCGAGCGTGCACAGGCGGCGCTCCGCAGCAGCGAGGCGCGATTCCGCGCCGTCTTCGACCATGCAGCGGTCGGTATCGCGCTGCTCAACGCCGACGGCCGCATTGTTGAAATCAACTCCGCGCTGCAGCAATTTCTCGGTTACTCCGCAGCCGAGCTACAGGAGCAGCGTTTCTACCATTTCGTCCCGCCGGAAGACGCGGACGGACTCGCAGCCACTGTCGATGCAATCGCCTCCGGCGCGGTTCCAGAGCTGACGGTCGAACAACGCTACATTCGCGGCAATGGTGATCCGGTTTGGGCCGCGCTCACAATGTCACGCGCGGTCGGCGCTGAAGACGGTGAGCCCAAAGGCATCATCGCGATGGTACAGGATATCAGCACCCGCAAGTCGCTGGAAGAGCGCCTCACCCACCAGGCATCGCACGATCCGCTAACCAATCTCGCCAATCGCACCCTCTTCAGGCAAAGAGTGGAGCTGGCGCTGCAGCGTGCAAGGCAGCGCGACAGTGTGGTCGTCATGTTCCTCGATCTGGATAACTTTAAGTCCGTAAACGACAGCCTGGGCCACAGCGCCGGTGATCAGTTGCTCATCACCGCGGCCGAACGGCTGCTCAACGCAACGCGCGGCTCGGACACTGTAGCACGTTTCGGTGGCGACGAGTTCGCGATACTGTTGGAGAACGTGCGTGAGGATGACGAAGCGCGCGTCGTTGCAGACCGTATCAACAACGCGATCCGTCATCCAATCCAGATTGGTATCGAGAGTGTCACGGTTGGTGTCAGCATCGGGATAACACGACCGCACGGCGACGGCGACAGTGCCGACGAGCTGCTCCGGAACGCTGACGTCGCGATGTATATCGCCAAAGGCGATGGCAAGGGACGTTACAAGTTCTTTGAGCAATCGATGCACACAGCGGTTGTCGATCGCCTGGAGCTCGAGAGCGATCTTCGCCGCGCCGTTAGCCGCAACGAGTTCGTGCTCTTCTATCAGCCGCTGGTCCAACTGGATTCGGAGCGCGTTGTTGGGGTCGAGGCGCTGGTGCGCTGGAACCACCCCCGCCGCGGCCTGGTACAGCCGCATGACTTCATCCCCATCGCTGAGGAGACAGGACTCATAGTTCCACTCGGCCGCTGGGTGCTGCGTGAAGCATGCAGACAGGCACACCGCTGGTGGCATGATATCGTCGAGGACGAGCGGATCAGCATGGCCGTGAACGTATCCGGACGCCAGCTGCAGGATCCGTTCTTTGTGAGCGACGTCGCTGAAGCGCTGGCGGATTCGGGACTGCTGCCGTCCCGGCTCGTGCTCGAAATGACGGAAACGGTGATAATGCATCGCACCGAAGCAATGGTGCAACGGCTGCACGAGCTGAAGGCGCTCGGTGTCCGCCTTGCAATCGACGACTTCGGAACCGGGTACTCATCGCTCAGCTACCTGCAGCAGTTCCCGATCGACATCATCAAGATCGATAGGGCATTCGTCGAAGGCATGGAGCGCGATGCGGCCGGCGCGGCGCTGACACGCACGATCATTGGTCTGGGCTGGACTCTCGGTCTGTCAACGATCGCCGAGGGGATCGAGTTTGCGCAACAGCGCCAGACGCTGTCGGATCTCGGATGCAAGCTGGGCCAGGGATTCCTGTTTGCGCGTCCACTCAGCGCCGCGGACGCGACGAAAGTGCTCACTCTACCTCGGAAGTCGGTGTAGCGCTCTAGTAGCTTTAGGGCAGCGCTTGCGCACCATAAAGCGCTCGCAGCAGCACTCCAGCCAAACACATGGATGTCGATTCACCTCGTCAAGGGGGTAAAGCTCACGCTTGCCCTGCTCGCGCCCGTTGTGACAACAACGTTCCTTAACTGGTGCGTTGCCGTCAGAGCGCGCAGGCTCGACGCCACTCAGTCCCGCGCGACCCAGTAGTGTACGCTGGCCACATTGGCTTTGCCCTTGGCGCCTACTCGTTTCGGCGCACGCTGCCACTCTGGCTCGTCATTGTTGCCGCACAGGTTCCGGACTGGCTCGACGCCGGATATTGCATCGCGAGTGCCGAGCGCGGCCCGTATGGCTTGTTCACGCACGGGATGATTGTTGTCGCCGTCGCGGCCGTTGCCTTCGCCGCCGTAACCTACGCCATCTCGCGCGATGCACTGGGTGCACTGATAGTCGCGTTAGTGGTAGTGTCGCACTACGGCCTCGACTACCTTACCGGGCACAAGCCCACGTGGGCCGGCGGTCCGGTCGTCGGGCTGGACCTGTATGCGCGTCCAGTTGCTGACGTCATAGTTGAGAGCATTACCGTTCTGGCTGGCTGGCTGCTGTACAGACGCTCACTTCCGAGAGCAGTCCGCGACGATGGAGTGGTTTACGCTATACTATTCTCGTTGATAGTCCTCCAGGCGGCCGCGGGGGTCGCGTTCGCGCTCAACCTCACAGGTCACGTCAAATGCTGATGAGCATTCCCGTAATATCGCCAATTGAAATCACGTTGCGCACCGACGCGACTGCGCGGCTTCTCCCCGCGGGAACACCGGGAGAGGATCAGGAACCGGACTACACCGTGCAGGAGTTATCCGCGCCTCAGCCTGCTGTCATCACGGCTGATCCGGCGGTGATGGCGCTGAACGAGATCGAGGACGCCGCCGCGGTCAGCGAGTACCACGACTTTGAATGGTGGAGAACGCGCATCGCCGCGATCAGGTCAGTGCTGGACTCCCGGGTTCAGTCGCGGAGCTGATGGCGGGAACTCCCGCTGCACCCAGTCTGTCGCAGCCTTGATATCGCCCATGACGAGCTGATGTCCGACGGGTTCGCGGTGAACATCTACGCGAGCGTGAGCCGCAGTCAGTAGCTCCGTGAGTCGCGCGGTTTCCACGGGAGTAGCGATTGGGTCACTCGTGCCTGAGCACAGCAATACTGGAGCGCCGTGCACATCGGCGGGCTGCGACGGTTCAAACGGGACCATCGCACGAAAGAGCGCGGCGCCCGCGAGAACGGACTCCCCCGACAGCAGCATGCTTGCCGTGATGTTGGCGCCGTTGGAATATCCGACCGCAACAATGCGCGCGGGATCGAGACCGTACGCAGTGATAGCGTCGCGCACAAAGGAAGCGAGTTGACGGGTGCGTAACCTCAAATCGGCGACGTCGAACACTCCCTCGGCCAGGCGGCGGAAGAACCGCGCTGCTCCACCCTCCCGCACCTTTCCGGTCGGACTCAACAGCGCTGACGGAGGCGACAGCGTGTAGCCCAACTGAAGCAGTGAGGCGCCGTCACCGCCGGTACCGTGGAGCAATAGCAGTGTCGGCCCGCGCTCGGCCTCCGGAGCCGTCGAGGCAACAAACCGGTGATCGAAGCCTAGCTCGATGGGCGAGTTCATCCGGTGAAGCTAGCGAGCGCGACCGTTCCCGCATGAACAAATCATCCTGTTAATCCTGTCAAAAGCGTTTCGGACAGGACTAACTGGATGGGAACAACGTTCAGTCAGTTTACCGGGCGATCCAGGTGTTGTTGGAGCGATCGACGTCCAGAAGGCGGTGATCTGGATCCAGGTCAATCCGGGTGAGCGTCTTCCCCATGAACGAATATTCGCGCGGATATCTGGACGTGTTGGTGCTCCAGACCTCGGCGGGATAGTTGAAGTCCTGCACGGTTCCATCGCTGAAGCTGAAGCGTGCGCGGATCGGTAGCACACCGCGTGCGTGGTTGCCGTACACCACCATGACGTTGGACGTGTCTCCCGCTGCCACTATGGCCACGGAATCGACGGCCTGATCGAAGTGCGGGTCTTCCACGAACCACTCGCGCCAGAACCAGTCCAGCCGACGTCCGGCTACGTTTTCCATGGTGCGGTAGAAATCAGCTGGAGTCGGATGCTTGAACGCCCATCGGTTGATGTACGTCCGGAAGGCGTCGTCGAACGCTTCCGGGCCGATGATTTCCTGACGCAGGAGTTGCAGTCCGACGGAGGTTTTGGTGTACTCGGTGAAACCAAGTTTTCGTGGAGCAATGCGGTCCGCCGGCGTCTCGATTGGGACATCGGCGTTGGCGACCTGGCTCGCCTCGATCTCGGCCCGCTCATTGGCTGCGCGCTTCATCTGATCGCCGGTCTGCGGATAGCGGCGTGCTTCGCTGAAGGTGTTGACGAAGGTGTTGAAACCTTCGTCCTGCCAGAAGTGCGTGCGCTCGTTGGAGCCGACGATCATCGGGAACCAGTTGTGCCCGATCTCGTGCGTCACGACGTTGTACAGGTCCGGCTTGTCACGACTCTTGGTTTCCATCGCGAGCATCGGGTATTCCATTCCGCTGATCGGTCCCTCGACAGCGGAGATCTGCGGGTATGGGTACTGATACCAGCGCTCGGAGTATTCCTGGATGGACATGCGCGATTGGTCGGCCGCATCGTCCCAGTTCACGGCGGAGCCCGGTCGGTAGTAAGCCTGCGCGATGATGCCGTGCCAGCTCGAAGCATCCCACTGATAGTCGGGCGATGCTGCCCACGCCACGTCGCGCACGTTCTTCGCGTGGAACTTCCACGTCATCGTGCCGGATGTGCGCGCACGTGCGGCGCCGCTCTGCAGGTCGGCGGCCGTAATGATCGCGACCGGCTTGTCCGACCTGGCGGCCTCCGCCAGACGGGAGATCTGCGCCGGCATCAGAACTTCGCGCGGGTTTACCAGTGTCCCGGTCGATGCAACGATATAACCTGACGGGACAGTCACGCTGAGATTATAGTCGCCGTACTCGAGGTAGAACTCGCCCTGGCCCAGGTACGGCTCGGTGTTCCAACCGCGCACGTCGTCATACACGTTAACGCGTGGATACCACTGCGCCAGCTCATACAGTGAACCCTCCCGTCCCATGCGATCGGCGCCGTGCTCCGGGATGGCGAAGTGCCACGCCGCGTCGAACGTCGCCGTCTGACCGGGGGCGAGTGGCCGAGCGAGATCGACCTTTGTAATCGTCTCATTGTCGCGCAGCTTGAGCGCGACAGTGCGGCCGCCGATCACCTGGTTGAAGTGCTCGAACACATCTCCGCCCACGAAGTTGCGTGCGCCGAAGCGGCTATTCTGCGCGAAGATGAGACTGTTGAGAGAGTTCGGGCGGAAGGCGTTCTGTTCCGTCTGAATCCAAATGAAGTTGAGCGTATCCGGCGAGTTGTTGGTGTAGCGCATCGTCATCGATCCCTGCAGCGACTTTGTGGCGGTGTCGAGCGTCGCATGCAGATCGTAGTCGGCGCGCTGCTGCCAATATCTGGGACCGGGCCGACCGTCGGCCGCGCGATACACGTCGGGCTCGGGCGAGGGGTGCAGTGCGGCGAATATGGAGGTGTCGGCCGAGCCGCGGCGGACGTCGGCAGTCTGTTGCGGCGCCGCGGCCTGCGGTTGCTGTGCGCCGGCGGCGACTACAGCTGTGGAAACAGCGACCATGAAGGCAATGACGCCCGCGGCCGGTGTGGTAAAACTCATGCGGATGGCTCCAGTAAAGTTGGCGAACAGAGAGTGCCCGCCGGTGATTTTTTCACCTGACTGCCGGGCGCTCTTCAGTCGGCGGTGTACGCCCGACCACTCTCAGTTTAATGAGCCGATCGAAGTACCGGCGACCACGCCGCCAGGCGCGCATCGCCGGCGCTGGTGAGCTGACGGAAGCGTCCGCTCTGGGTGTCCAGAATCCAGATTGCCTTGGAGCCACCGCGGTTGGACGTGAGCGCGACGTGCCGAGCATCGGGAGCCCAGGTGGGATCCTCGTTCTCGCCGACCGAGGTGAGCTTGCGCAGCTTGTGATCCGGGAGAGTGACGGACCAGATCTGAAAATCTCCGTTCTGCTGTTCGAACACAAGCGAGCGACCGTCGGGGCTCCAGTCGGGGCTGGTACGGTAGCTTCGAGCTGGCCCGGAGTGCGGTGTCTCCAGCCGGTCACCGGTTCCATCCAGGTTGATGGAATGAATTTGGGGCAGGCTGGGGCGGGAAGATATGAACGCGATGCGTGTACCGTCGGGACTGAACACTGGTGACGAGGCGTCGGACGGAAGCGAGGAGGTCACATGCTTGAGCGGGAGCGCGCTGTCGGTGCGGGCAGCTACCAGCTCGATGCGGTTACCATCGCCATTGGCGAAGTAGATCCACCGATCGTCCGGCGAGAATACGGGCGTGATGTTGAGGCCGCGCCGGGTCGCGTCGACCATCTTCGCCTGTCCGGTGTTGAGATCGACCCATGCGATCTGCGTCCCGGAGTCGTTCATGTCGGCGTAGACCAGAGCGCGTCCGTCGTGTCGCCACGATGGCGACAAGGCCTTGTCCCCGTGGGTGACTGCGTGGTCGTTGGCGCCGTCCGCATCCACGACGTGTAGCTCTCCCTTTGAGACATACGTGACGCGCGTCTGGGATGACCCTCGCTGCCCGGTTATCCACTGCTCTGCTTCATCGGCAACACCGTGCATCGCCCAACGGATTTCCGCGGCCGTCGAGTCGCGCGCAAACGCGTCGTGTGCCAGCGTTGCCTTGAGTGTGGAGTCGGTGACGACGCTATCGTGCTGAGCAACGGCGCGCGTGGTGCTATCGCTCACGATGATTGTGGCAAGCAGCGAGTCGCGCGCGGCGACGGTGAGAGCGTAAGCGGTGCGGGCCTTCTTGTCGCGCAGCTTTGGCGCCTTCGCGGCCTTTATCGCGACTATCGAGTCGCGCATGACCGTGTAACGCGCGATCACGGTCTGCCGCTCCGCGTCGCGCGCGGCAAGTGCGCGTGCAACAGAATCGGTGATCGCGGAATCGCGGCGAGCGGGCATCACGGGGAGTGGAAACTGCCGCTCCTGCTTAACGGTGCTCGTGCGCGGATCGAGCAATGATACGGTGAGGCCAGTGGGCGACTGAACCGCACGGAGCACGGCAGCAGCGCGCTGCATGGAGTCGGGCGGGACCAGACGAATGCGGTCACCGAAATCAAGATCACGCGAGATGATCGTCATGACGGAGTCGCCCGTGGCTCCATCGACGGGGAGTACTGTCACAGCGACCCGCTTGGATGCGGAGATCGCGGAGCTTCCGGTGGAGTTTCTGGCCGAGCTGCGACTCGACTTCTGCGCGGCCAGAGGTGATGTGGAGAGCGCCGCCAAGGAGGCGGTCGCGAGCAGGAGCGTGGACCGGGAGAAGCAGCGATGGGTCATGGCAATGCAGCAGGGGTGGAGCGGTACGACCGCGGAAGACGACTGGCAGTGGCTGGAAAGCAACGGGCGGGGAGGCTCGCCGGTAGAGACGATCGAAACTACGGGCAGGTTGCAGCTATTTCACGAGTGGACCGTTTGTGTGCACGCGTGAACGCTCGTTCCGGGGCCAACTGCGATTACGGGACCGTTATTGCTCAGCGAGAGTGCCCGCTTGGCCCTGGGCGAGGAAGGAGAGGAAGGCATTGGGGCTGCGCGTGAGGCCGGCGAATGTGGTGACTGTCTTACCGTCGGCATCGACGACCGCGTACAGCGGGAGGGCTATGGTTCCGTACTGGCGCTCCTCCATGGTTTGCTGCCGCTCATACATCTCACCGTCGCCGTCAGTGAACAGTCGCGCGAGGATAAACTTATCGAGTGCGACTTTTATCTCCGGGCGCGAGAACATGTTCGCTTCCATCCACCGGCAATTGGTACAGGTGTACCCACTGAAATCGACGAAGACGCGCCGATGCTCCCGTTTGGCGAGAGCGAGCGCACCGGGCAAGTCATTCAGCCGCCACTGCAGCTGTGCCGGAACCTGCGCGGCGTTCACGGCTGGCGGCGGGCCATCCACGAGCGGTAGAAAAGACTCGAGAGTTCCTAATGGCAGCCCGGTTAGTCCGGTGACGAGCCACATTCCGAGTGCCATGAACGCGAATGCGGCCACGCCGCTCCCGGCGCTGAGATGTGGCAGGAGTTGCTGGGTGTTGCCGGGTTTGCGCTCCGTTCCAGTGCTGCGCGGCTCGGGGGCTGGCTCGTGCGGCAGCCGAAAAGCGCCGAGGAGATAGAAGGCAATTATCAGCGATACGGCGACCCAACTGCCGAGCACGGCGTCGTGGGTTAATAGCCCCCAACGCCAGACTACGTCGGCGTTGGACAGAAATTTCACCGCGGCCGCGATCTCGATGAAACCCATGACGACCTTCACACGATTGAGCCAGGCACCGCCGCGCGGGAGTTGGCCGATCCACCGAGGCACGGTGGCGAGCGCCACGAACGGGAGAGCGAAGACGACCGAGTAAACGAGCATTCCCGCAACGGGGCGCTGCCACTGACCGCGCGAAGCAGCGACGAGCAGAGTGCCGATGAACGGCGCGGTGCACGTGAAGCTGGTGAGCGTGAAGAGGACACCCATGAGCAGGGCGCTCGTGGCATCCGACGCTCCGCTCCGGCGCGTCGCCGCATCGACGCTGCCGAGGAGCTTGCGCGGGAGCTGGATTGTGTAGAGGCCGAGGAGACTTAGGCCGAGCGCTAAAAATACCGCGGCGATCGCGAGGTTGACCCACGGGTTGGCGGCGAAGCGCGCGAGACCGGCCGCGCCAATAACGGCTGCAAAGGCGACGCCTAGTGCCGTGAAAGTACCGACGATCCCCGCGCCGAAGACGGCGACGGCGGCGAGTGCGCGGCCGCGGCTCGCTCCCGCATGGCGCAGGAAATATGAGACCGTGATCGGCACCATGGGAAAGACACACGGCGTGAGCAGCGACAGTACGCCGGCCGTCGCGGCAAGCCACAGGAACGACGCGGACACGCCGGGCACGAATGGCGTTAGGAGTCTCACGGGCCGATCACTTGCCCCTGGCGCGAACGGCAGCGGTGAGCTTGGCTGTCTGGGGCGGCATGCAGAGACTCGCGTTGCATGCCTGGTAGCGGGCATTCACGTGCACGGTGTTGATGCCGCTTTGGGCGGCGGGATCGAGTCGGACGGGTACGACGAACGCCACACTTTTCTCGTGCGTCAGGACATTGATGCCGAAGCTGGGGTCCATCTCGGCACGTGCAGGCGCGGAGGCGCGGACGGCGCCGGCGAGAGTGAACGGCTGTTCGGGAGCGAGGGTGATCCTAGTGGGCATCGGGCCACCCGGTCCCTGGTTGATGGCATAGATATGCCAACCGGCATCAATGCTTGCCTTGAGCGTGACACTGGTAGTCGCCCCTGGCGCGATTGGCGTCAATGGGGCCGCCGCAGTCCAGCGCACCGGGGTCTGGGTGCCCGCGTGCGGGGCGGAGCACACGAGGGCGGCCAGGACGGTAATTAAAGAAGCGGCGTGGTTCACGGTCATCGTTGAATATATGGGGGGCACGGCAGAAGCCGCGTGTGACCGCCGCGCCGCCCCTGCAGCGCGATCGACAAGCGCAGCCTCTGCATCGAGAGCCGTGGAGACGCGATTTATCTCGCGCTCAGCGAGGGACCAGTCCTTCTGTTCTATCGCTTCGCGCACGGCCGGAATGGTCTTTACGCCGTATCCAGTATAGAACCCCGGAGCATACAGAAGGTGCTTGAACCATGGGCGGTTGGGCAGCCCAGCATCGGAGATGAACAGGCGCTCGCTTTTGATGAGATCGTCGTTCAGCCTGGCAAACTGGGCGTTTGAGGATGACGAGTTGGCAGCGTCCATTGCCCGTGCGATCGCCGCTTTGTATCGAACTGCGGCACGCGTCAACGAATCCGCGGCGTTCTCCAGCGGTGCGAAGTCGAGATGGGGAACCAGCACTTGCGCCGCTGGCGCGGCCATGGGCCGGCGCGGGTCGTTGGTCAGCTTGAAAGTGCTGTCTTCCACTTCCCTGTTGTGCTCTGCGGCGTCGGTTGCCTCCTTGGTGGCGAGGGCCTTGATCTCGCCGACGTAGCGTTGAACGGTTTCGGCCAGGTTGGTGAAGTCGTACGGGATGACGTCAGCATCGGCCAGACGCATCACGGCCGTTCCGCTCGTCTGGGCAAGAGCCCGACCGTACACGAAGCTGGTATCCGAGAAATGAGTGTACCAGTAGAAATCGTCATAGATGGAGTGGTAGATACCGCCCTCGTCCTCGCCGCCGTAGCCGAGGTTGATGGACGGAACTCCAATGTGTTGCAGAAAGGCGGTGTAGTCGGAGCCTGATCCCAGTGCGCCGATTCGCAGATCCGCGCGGTTGCGGACTTCATCGCGGGTAGGCGCGGAGGCATTCTGCATCGTCGCGGCACGAAGCCGCCGCTCGACAGTCGCGCCGGTCTCCGGGTCGATGATGTCGCGGGCGACTCCGTTGATGAACTTCTCCAGTAAATGTGACCCTTCGATGCCAAGGTAGCCGCGGCCGTTGGTGTCGCTGTTGAGGTACGCAACGGCGTGCGCGGCCAGATCCGCCGCGTGAGCTTCGGCCCACTCGGTGGAACCCAGTAGGCCGGGTTCCTCGCCGTCCCACGCAGCGTAGATGATGGTGCGCTTGGGGCGCCACCCCTGCTTCATGAGCGCGCCCATTGCGCGCATCTCTTCGAGTAGCGCGACCTGGCCGGATATCGGATCCTCGGCGCCATTCACCCACGCATCGTGGTGATTTCCACGCACGACCCATTCGTCCGGCGTGGTGCTGCCGCGAAGCGTGCCGATCACGTCGTACAAAGTTTTGGTGTCCCAGTTGGACTTGACGACCATGTGCACACGTGCCGCGCCCGGTCCGATCTTGTACGTGATCGGCAGGCTGCCACGCCAATCTTGCGGTGCAATGTCGCCGGTGATCGCGGCAAGCAGCGGCTGCGCGTCGCCGTACGAGATGGGTAGGACGGGGATTTTGGTGAGCGTCGTCACGTCTTTGAGGGCGAGGCGCTTTGCATCCTTGGTCGCGCCGACGCCGGGCGTGAGCGGATCGCCGGGACACACGGGCATGTCCATCACGCTACCGCGCTGCACCCCTTGCTCCGGGCGAAGCCCGCCGGCCGGAAAGACGTCGCCGGCGCTATAGCCGTCGTCCCGCGGATCGGAGTAGATGAGGCATCCGACAGCGCCGTGTTCGGCGGCGACTTTGGGCTTGATACCGCGCCACGAATGTCCGTACCGCGCGATCACGATCGCGCCCTTGACCGAGACGCCGCGGCGCGCCAGCTCTTCATAGTCAGCCGGAATACCGTAGTTCACGTATACCAGCGGGCCGGTAACGTCACCGTCCGCGGAGTAAGCGTTATACGTGGGCAACTGCTCTGGCGTCTGAGCCGACGTCGGATCGCCCGATACCGGCGGCTCCTGCAGCTTGGCCGCGAAGTGAGTGGGCGCGACCATCTCTACCAATCGTTCTTTGGGTGTGGGAAAGAGGACGTCAAAGTTCTCAATGTGCGCATCCCATCCGGCATCATTGAACTGCTGCAGCAACCACTCCGCGTTATTCCTGTCGTAGGGCGAGCCTACATGATGCGGGTGCGCGGACAGCCGCTGCATATCAGAGCGCATGCGGGCCGGGTTGGGGAGAGCGCGAAACTTGTCTTCCCACTGCCGTTCCACACGCGCCGAAGCGGTGGTGAAGCCGAGGATATCGACCGACGCGGCGGGCGCTACCGGGAGAACGGGAACCGCGAAGATGCCACCGAGTGACGCGACGAGCGGGAGTGCGGAAAGGCGCATGCTGCCTCCAGAATGGATGCGGGTTGGACGAGGGCGAATATAGTCTGAAGTAAGCGGCGGCGTACGGCGGTGTACGGCGGCGCACGCGCAGGCGCGGAGCACGGCTAGTTTGAGAAGATCGTGAGCGAGCGAAGCATAAGCCACATATTGACTGAGCGCGCAACGGCATCGTTGCCGACGCTGCCGGTCGATACTGCGATCCCCGAGCTGAAGAGAGTGCTAGGTGAAGGCGTCAGCGCGGTGCTTCGGGCTCCGCCTGGCGCCGGTAAGACAACACGAGTTCCGATTGCACTCATGAATGAGCCGTGGCTCGAGGACCAGCGTATTCTCATGCTGGAGCCGCGCCGCCTGGCGACGCGCGCTGTGGCGACGCACATGGCGGCCCTGCTGGGCGAGCAGGTCGGAGGGACCGTGGGGTATCGTGTCCGGCGCGATTCGCGCGTGGGACAGCGAACCAGAATCGAAGTGGTGACGGAGGGAATCCTCACGCGATTGCTGCAGCGCGATCCCACGCTGGAAGGGATCGGCCTGCTGATCTTTGACGAGTTCCACGAGCGAAGTGTACACGCGGATCTGGGACTCGCGCTCGCTCTGCATTCGAGGGAGTTGGTGCGTTCAGACCTGCGTATCCTGGTGATGTCAGCGACGCTGGACGGTGCGGCTGTTGCGCGCGTGCTCGGCGATGCGCCGGTCATATCGAGTGAGGGGCGGTCGCATCACATCGACGTGAAGTATCTGGAGCGCCCGATCTCATCCACTCTGGAAGCGAGTGTAAGCGCGCACGTACAACATGCCTTGGAGGAGGAGAGTGGCGATGTGCTCGTCTTTCTTCCGGGTGGCCGTGAAATCCGGCGCGTGGCAAAGCTGCTGGCCGAAACGATATTGCCCCGTGACGTTCGCGTGATGCCGCTGTACGGTGACCTGCCGCAGCACGCACAGGATGAGGCGATAGCACCCTCACGCGCAGGAACCCGCAAGGTTGTTCTCTCGACGCCGATCGCGGAGACGAGTCTCACGATCGAGGGAGTTACCGCGGTGATCGATAGCGGCCTTGCACGAGCGCCACGCTTTTCCGCGCGCACTGGAATGTCGCGACTGGAGACCGTACGCGTGTCTCGCTCTTCAGCGGACCAGCGTAGCGGACGCGCCGGGCGTGTCCGTCCAGGAGTGTGCTACAGACTGTGGCCAGAGCACGAGCAGCATCATCTGGCTCAGCACACCACACCGGAGATTCTACAGACTGACATTGCACCGCTAGCACTGGAGCTCGCGGCCGCCGGAATACACGATCCGCGTAACCTTCGGTGGTTGGATGAGCCACCCGCGGCCGCGTACCAGCAAGCGTGCGCGTTACTGGCGTCATTGGGGGCGCTGGGTGCATCTGGACGAATCACCGAGCACGGACGCGCGATGGTAGCGCTGCCGGTCCATCCGCGCCTCGCGCACATGCTGATTGTTGGGAAGCGTACAGGTATCGGCGCGTTGGCATGCGACGTTGCCGCGTTGCTGGGCGAGCGTGACATTCTGCGCGGCGAGGGAATGCCACCTGACGCGGACATTCGCCTGAGGCTGGAGATATTACACAACCGGGCTTATGCGGCGAACGTCGAGATTGCCGTCGTACGTCGCGTTGTGGCGGAGAGAGCGGCACTCCGCCGGCAGCTGGGTGTGGATGCAGCAAGTGACCGGGAACGAAGCGAAAGTGCAGGACTACTGTTGGCACTGGCCTACCCGGACCGGATCGGCAGAGCGCGCAGCGACAGTGCGGGGAGCGGACGTTTTCTCCTGCGAAACGGACGGGGCGCGGTGCTCACCCGTTCGCAGGCGCTCTCGGTCGCGGAGTACATCGTCGCGGCTGAGCTGGACGGCGGTGATCGGGAAGCGCGCATCTTTCTGGGCGCGCCGCTCACCGAGGGAGAAATCCGGGACCACTTCGCAGACCAGATCGATACCGTCGAGCACATCGAATGGGATGACGCCGCCACGAAAGTGCGCGCGTGGCGCACCGAGCGCCTTGGTGCGATAGCGTTGCGCGAGTCGCGCATCACGCGACCAGATGCTGCCGCCGTCGTGACAGCACTGCTCGCGCGCCTGCTGCGCGACGGGCTTCCACTACTCCCCTGGACCGATGGCGCGCAGACCCTGCGCGAGCGCATGACTTTCGCTCGCGCACGAAACGACGAGTGGCCCGATGTGTCGGACGAGGCAATACTGGAGGCGGTACACGTCTGGCTCACACGCACAATCGAAGAGGATGGCACGGTCGACAACTTTGCCGGCATTGATGTTTATGCGATTCTCTCGGGAATGCTGCAGTGGCGCCAGCGTGCGGATCTGGACCGCCTCGCACCGACGCATTTCACGACACCGGCCGGGTCGCGCGTCGGTATCGACTACAGCGATCCTGGCGCACCAT
>JBPCNJ010000089.1:0-11518 GCA_051001375.1 Gemmatimonadaceae bacterium | reverse complement strand
TTCTGGTGCTCGTGCTCGGAGCGCTCACCGCCAACATCTCCGGCGCAAATGTCGCGTGCCAGGGCTTTCCCTGGTGTACGGCCGTCGCCGTGCGCGGCGGTCCGCTGCACATCCAGATTACGCACCGGGTTCTCGCGTTTCTGTTGCTGTTCCAAACGTTTGGCGTCACCATGGCGCTCCGCCGACGTGGCGAGTCCCCGTTGATCAAGCGTGCGGCGCGACTGTCGTTTGGCGCGGTACTGCTGCAGATCCTGGTTGCCGCCTTCCTGGTGGAGCTGCATCTGCCTCCAGTCTGGCGTTCGCTGCATCAGGCGGTAGGTACGCTGGTGTGGCTGTCCATCTTCACATTTGCGGCTCTCGCCAAGAATGCGTCGCGCGAACAATCCTCAGCTGCTCGAGACGCGGTACCTGCGTGGAAGTGACACGCATGGCCGAACCTGAGACCATCGAGTCCAGCCCATCCGTACCTGCCGTCGCCCATCGGTCGATGGCCGCGGATCTGGTTGCGCTCACCAAGCCGCGAATCATCTCGCTGCTGCTGGTGACGACCATTGCGGCGATGTATGTGGCCGGAACACCGAGCGCCGGACTGGTGATCGCGGTATTTATCGGCGGCTATCTGATGGCCGGCGGCGCCAACGCGGTGAACATGTATCTGGACCGCGACATCGACATGCACATGGCGCGGACCAAGCTGCGCCCGATCCCCAGTGGGCGGATGTCACCGCGCGCCGTGATGGCGTTCGGCGTGCTACTCGCGACGACGGCCACCTTTGTGCTGGCTCGCTTCGCCAACGTGCTCACCGCGTTGCTCGCGCTGCTTGGCTTTTACTGCTACGTATTCGTGTACACTCGGTGGCTCAAGCGCACCACTCCGCAGAACATCGTCATCGGCGGCGCCGCGGGCGCGATTCCACCGCTGGTGGGCTATGCCGCCGTCCATGGTTCGCTAGACCTGACGGCGTGGACGCTATTTCTGATCATCTTTTATTGGACTCCGCCACACTTCTGGGCGCTGGCACTGCTCAAGCAGCGTGACTACGGTGCCGCCGGCGTGCCAATGGTGTCGCGGGTGTGGGGCGAGCGGCACACGGCGGACCAGATGGTATGGTACACGGGAATCATGATTGCCCTCACCGTTCTGCCGTACTCCTTTGGCGCGTTCGGGATGGTGTACCTGGTGAGCGCGCTCGTAATTGCGGCGCCCATGCTGTACGGGGTCGTCAAGGTTCGATGGGGGAGTGGCGACCGTACCGTGCCCGCCCACTTCGTTTTCAAATATTCCCTGCTCTACCTCGCACTGCTGTACGTAGCGATGGTAGTTGACCTTCACGCATTCACTTAGTGGCAACGAACGAGTCCAACGGCTCTTCCGCGGGGCCGGAGCTCGGCCGCAAACGCGAGCGGAAGCCAGTTTCACCGGCCGCTCTCAAACGACTTCTACTGCCACGGGTTCGGCCACATTTCGGTCGACTGGCGCTCGCCGGCGTCTGCCTGCTGCTGGCGAGTGCGGCCGGATTGGCATTTCCGCAGATCGTGCGGCACCTGCTCGACGCTGCCTTTCTAAAGGGCAACTCATCGCTGCTCAACCGCATTGCCCTGGGCCTGCTTCTCCTGTTCTCGATGCAGGCCGCGCTCAACATGGTTCAGGTGTACCTGCTCACCGCGACCGCCGAGCGAGTTGTTGCAAGACTGCGAACGGACTTATTTGCGCACCTGATAGAGCTATCCCCCGCGTTTTTCACTGAGCGGCGGACCGGAGAGCTGACGAGCAGACTGTCGTCGGACACGAGCGTGCTGCAGACCGTGTTGAGCACTAACCTGTCGGAGTTCGCGCGGCAGACGCTGTTTCTCATCGGCGGCCTCGTGCTACTCACGGTTACACACCCGGCACTCACGGCGACGACGCTGGCCGTCGTCCCTCTCGTGGTCGGATCCGCGTTCGTGTTCGGTCGCATGTTGAGGCGTGCGAGCGTCGGTGTTCAGGACAAGATCGCCGAAGCGACGGGGACGGCTGACGAAGCTTTCTCGCAGATCCGGACGGTGCAGAGCTTTACCGCCGAGAGCGAGGAGACGCGCAAGTACGACTCACATCTTGTCGATGTGGTGCACGCAGCGGTACAGCGTGCCAAGGTGCGCGCAGTCTTCTTCGGCGTGCTCACCTTCGTTGGATTCGGCGGAGTCGTTGCCGTTCTCTGGGAAGGCGGCAGGTTGGTGCTCGCCGGACAATTGACCGCGGGCGCGCTGGTGTCGTTTCTGCTGTACGCCTTGTTCGTGGCCGGCGCGGTTGCGTCGCTCGCGTCGCTGTTCGGTGCATATCAGGAAGCGGCCGGCGCGGCGCAGCGCATCTTTGAGCTACTGGAGTTGCGGCCGGCGCTGCACGAGCCCGTCTCACCGCAGCATCTCACGTCCCCCGTGCTCGGCGACGTGCGGCTGGATCATGTCGCGTTCCGGTACCAGCCGGATCTGCCTGAGGTGCTGCACGACGTGTCGCTACACATCGCGCCGGGAGAGGTCGTCGCGTTGGTCGGGCCGAGCGGCGCGGGTAAGACAACCGTTGCATCGCTCCTGCCGCGGTTCTGGGATGTGACCGGTGGCGGAATCACCTTTGATGGCATCGATGTGCGCAATATCCCGGTGCGCGAGCTGCGCGGCGCCATCGGTGTTGTGCCGCAGGAGCCGACGCTCTTCAGCGGTACCGTGCGCGACAACATCGCGTACGCGTTGGTCGGCGACGGATCGGTCGTGAGTGACGCGGCAGTCGAGGCCGCCGCGCGCGCAGCCAACGCGCACGAGTTTGTCGAGCGACTTCCGGAGGGCTACAGTACGAAGGTCGGTGAGCGCGGCGTGAAGCTGTCGGGCGGCCAGCGCCAGAGACTCGCGATCGCCCGGGTATTTCTCAAGGACCCCGCGTTGGTCATCCTGGACGAGGCAACCTCCAGCCTCGACTCCGAGAGCGAGCGATACGTGGAAGCGGCGATGGAGAAGCTCCTGCGAGGCCGCTCCACGCTGATCATCGCGCACAGATTATCGACAGTGCTTCGCGCCGATCGTGTCGTCGTACTCGAACACGGCCGCGTGGTCGAGACCGGCAGCCACTCCGATCTCCTCACCGCCGAGGGCACCTACGCCAAGCTGTACCGCGGCCAGTTCCGCGCCGGAGATCGAGCGGCGCTGGAGACTATCTAGAGCTACAGCCTGTGCTTACGGCCCGGCAGGGACACGGCATCCCACTCTGCCGAAATCCGGGTCAGTGGAAATTCAGGTCTGTATTCGCCGTCCCATTCGCCGCTATCGTCACTGTCCCATCGGTCGCCCCTAACATCGGGTGCCATGCGCGCACGTGGTACGTCCCGGCCGGTATGCCGTCGATGCTGAACGAGCCGTTCGCGTCGGTGACGGCAAAGTAGGGGTGGTCGAACGCCGCTACCCAGGCGCGCGACATCGGTCGGCTCTCGACTGAGAACTCATGTACTCCCGGACTTGCGATCAGCTTATCGTATGGAATGAGCTGTCCATCATCGGTGAAGGGCGCAACGGTCACGGTGTCGCCGCTGGCGACGTCGGTGATGTACGCGCGTTCGGCCAGCGGGTCGGAATTGGTCACGTTGATCGCGCCGCCCGCGGTCACGCCCTGGATCACTGGGGTCCAGGCACAGTCGTCGTTCTCCAGATTGAACCTCTGATCAGTGGGGAGCGCACGCCCCGATCTCACGTCCGTGATCCAAACGAGCGCATTGGCGACCTTTCCGTTACGCCGCTCCAGCCGCCGAATCGTCAGCGGTTTTCCGCACCCGTTCTGATCGGCCGGAACGATGACGATCGTGTCACCCTGGGGCGTCCCTGAGAACGACACCGTCCCGCTGAGTCGGCCGCCGTCCACCACGTTGGCAACTCTGTACGGTGTACTCGGCTTGGCAATCACTGGGGCGCGTCGCGCCATCCCGATTGTATCCCCAATTCCCTGGGCCGAGGCAGAGGAGGTATTGTCGCCGCCCCTGCATCCAACGGCGGCCGAGAGCGAAGCAACTACTATCTGACGAAGAGTGAAGCGCATTGATGGGACTTTGGTACGAATGATGATGAAACTGCTAATTTATCGACGGTGAGGCGTCGAGTTGCTGCGCAATCGGGAAGTCATGCACCATGTCATGCGCGTAGCGACATCGCTACACGCATGGCGCGTATGGTCGCTTCCGTCATAGTCCTGGCCTGCGCAAGCGGCTGTGTCTCAGTATCGGCGCGGCCACACGGATCGAGCGAGTTCTGGGGATTCACCGCACCATGGGACCCACGCAGCGCAGCCAGCGTCGCCGCCCACCGGAGCGACCTGGGCGTAGTCGTCTCCGGCTTCATCACACTCGACAGCGTCAGCCTGAGGCCGATCACCGTCTTCGGCGACACGGCGACTGTGAGTAGCCCCGGGAACGCCGGCAATCCGCGGAAAATGGCGCTCGTGACCGCGTACGAGGGGAACAGATTCCACCCCGAGACGATCCGCATCCTGGCAGAGAACGCGACCGAGCGCGCACGCACGGCCGGTGCGGTTGGATTATTGGCTGGCAATGCGCATTATCGCGGGCTCATCCTGGATTTCGAAGGGTTGACACCGGCGGACCTGGACGGACTGATCAGAGTCGCCAGGGAGATCGCCGACTCGGCCCGCGCACACGGCGTGTCGCCCATCGCCATGGCTATCCCCGCCACCGACACTGCGGCCTATCCGGCTAGACCGCTACTCAGCGCGGTCGACATTCTGGTCGTGATGCTGTACGACCAGCACTGGCTCACATCGCCTCCCGGACCTATCGCTGCACCCAACTGGATGGCCCGAGCGCTGGGGATGCGCGTGGGCGAGGTCGGGCCTTCCAGGCTCGTCGCCGCACTTCCGACGTATGGGTACCAGTGGCGCAGTGATAGCGCCACCGCGGTCGTGTCGTTCGACGATGCCGAACAGCTGGCACGAGCCGCGCACGTTCCGCTGGTGCGCGATCCGGCATCGGCAACGCTGCACGCTGAAACTCCGCTATGGAGTGTCTGGGTCAGCGACGCGACGCTGCTCGATTCTCTCGTGAATGGTTCGCGAACGCTAGGCGTTAGCAAATTCGCGCTCTGGCGGTTGGGGTTGGAAGATCCGCGGATGTGGACGACCGTGATCAAACGGTAGGGCGACCGCCGGTCGCCCTACACCACCATTAGATCGTGCTGCGGCTTTCGCGGCGTGATCAACACGCCGTCACTTTCGATGTAAGCGTTCACCTCGCTCCGCATTCCTACATCGCCCGCGATGTATATGCCCGGCTCGATCGAGAACGCGACGCCCGGAAGTAACAGTCGCTCATCCCGAGTTTCGAGATTGTCGATGTTTGGTCCCGAGCCGTGCAGGTCACGCGGATCGATGGAATGCCCGGTGCGATGAATGAACTGATCGCCAAAGCCGCGCGCCTTGATGAAATCGCGTGCGACGTCGTCCACGTCGCCACCGCGCACCGGCTCTCCATTGTTGATGTTCGTGCGCAAGTAATCGATCGCTGCGTCGCGGGCGCCACGCACCGCTTCCCATATCTCTTTATTGTGCGCACTCGGCTCGCCCAGCGAACCCATCCACGTCTGGTCGGCGTACACACCGTCGGCTTCCCGCGCCCACAGGTCTATAAGCAGGATGTCGCCTTCGTTGATGAGCGCCGATTGCTCCGCCGAGGGCTCGTAGTGCGGGTTGGCGGCGTTAGCACCGACCGACACGTTCGGGCCGTGGTTAGTGTACAGGTCGGCCTCGGCGAACTCGTCGCGAATGAGCGACGCGAGCTCGAACTCGTTCATTGGTTTGCCCGCATGCGCCCTCTCGCCAGCGAGCGACAGTGCGTTGCGCGCGATGCGACCCAGGTGCTCCGCCGCGCGTCGGTGCGATTCGACATTCGCGTCGCTCCAGACCGCGTAGAAGCGCGTGACGAGATCCGCGGATGAGAAGACCTCCGCGCCCGCGGCGCGTACCATCTCGAGCACGCCGGCCGGAATGCGATCCAGATACGGTACCGCATCGCCCGGTGAGTACTCCATCGCCACGCGCTGCCCGCGTACCAGTTCGGCGAGATTCCGCTCCAAATCGCGCCAACTGCTGTACACCCGCTTGTCCCACGATTCGGGCCACTTCTCCCACGGCCCCTGCTCGATGGCGTGCGTCAACGCCACCGGAACAGCCCCGGCGTCGCGCGGGATATAGCAGAAGTAGCGACGCGTCACCATCCCTTCGACACCTACCAACCTAGAGGCAATAGGATTGATGCCTCGGAAGTCGAACAGGAGCCAGCCGTCCAGGCCAGCGTCCCCGATTGCGGAGCGTATATGTTGGAGCTGCGTGGGAGAGATCATGTGGGAAACGCTGTTCAGGTCAGCATGAGAAGCGAGAGTAGCTCGAGCAACGCCGCATCGTAGTACGCGCGCGCTGGCCCTTCACCGCCGGCGGCCACCGGCGCGCGTGGCGGAACGTCCATATGGAGCACCTGGCCGGCCCGTTGTAGCGCGGCGCCGAAGTAACGCCCTATGATCCGCCGCGCCTGGCGGCGCGCGAGCGGCCGCGCCAGGAAGCGCGGCAACCGGCGGAGCATCGCCTTCTTGAATGAGGACAGGCGGTCGTATGCGCTACGCGCGGTGGCGATGCCGGCTGCGCGGAAAACTTCAAATGCGTCGGGGCGCCGCGCGATGAGGCGGGCGAGCGCCGTCACCTCGTCACCGTCGACGGGCCGGCCGCGGTGCACCGCCTCCGAATACCGGCGGATCTGAGCGTACACCGTATCGGTGATCCCCAATCGCTTGTTCAGTAGCTCCGGAGCATATTCAGTCTCTTCCGCGTCCTCCGGTCGATCGGCCTCACGAACAGCCTCCAGCAGGGAGAGCGGAACGAGCGGATCAACGGATGAGGAATGCTCTCGGGATGCCATGATAGATCGCCCAAGTTAACCGTCGCCCATGACTGAGACAATTTCCGCGGTCGTGCTGTCCGGGATGACGGCGCTAACAGGGTTGACTGGATTGGACGACTCACCGTTCGAGCGAGCCGCGATTGGACTGGCACTCGCCCTCGTCGTGGCTGGTGCGGCACGTGCCGCGCGTGCGCTGGATTGGGGCGGCGGCGCGGCAGCAGTCGCGTGCGGGACGGTCTGCGCGGCTGCTGGGTGGATGTGGGCCGTCACACTTATTGGATATTTCCTCGTCTCCTCGTTGGTGTCGCGGGTCGGGCGGAGTAGTAAAGAGCGGCGGACTGCATCGGTGGTGGCCAAGGGTGGGACGCGGGACGCCATGCAGGTCTTGGCCAATGGCGGCGTATACTGCGCGGCGGCCGTCGCGACGTTACTCTGGCCGGGGCAGCTCTGGGAATGGGCAGGCCTGGCCGCGCTTGCAGCCTCGGCCGCCGACACCTGGGCGACCGAGATAGGGCTACTTGCCGGGTGGACACCGGTCAGCATCGTTGGGCGTACGTCCGTTCAATACGGGATGTCGGGTGGCGTCACTCTACCCGGCGTGGCGGGTGCGCTGGTCGGCGCTGGGACCGTCGCCGCGATCGCACTGGCGGCGGGCTTTCCGCGCGGCGCGGCCTTTGCCGCTATAGGCTCTGGATGGGCCGGAGCAATGATCGACTCGCTCCTCGGCGCCACGATCCAGCAACGCCGCCGCTGCGATAGCTGCGCGGTCGACACAGAGCTGTCCATTCACGTATGTGGCTCGAACACGAGGCACATTGCGGGCATCCGCTGGGTAGATAATGACGTAATTAACCTGTTGGCCACCTTAGCGGGGTTTATCCTGAGCGCAGCACTGTACCTCGTTGCCGTTGGCCTTGTAGTGCGGAGCGCTGGTGCCCGATAACGCCGACGCGCAGGTGATCGTCGTGGGTGCGGGCCCGGCCGGCGCCTCGACCGCGTGGCATCTGGCTCAGCTCGGCATCGATGCTCTGATGCTCGACCGCGCACGTTTCCCGCGCGACAAAGTGTGCGCCGAATATCTGAGCCCGCAGGCATCGCGCATCCTAACCAACATGGGGGCGATGCCGGCGATAGAGAACGCGGGAGCAGCGCACCTGAGCGGCATGCGCGTGCGCGCGCCTAACGGGAGCGTACTGCAAGGCGACTTTGCCGCCAGGCACGGTTTCAAAGGCTTCCGTGACAGCGGCCTGGCGGTGCGCCGCACCGTACTCGACGCCGAGCTCGTCGCGCGGGCGCAGAGTGCGGGCGCGCGCCTGATGGAGCGCGTGCGCGTCACCGACATCGAGCGCGACGGAGTAGGCGGCGACGGCTCGCGCGTGACCGGTGTCGTAACGCTGGACGAGGATGGCCAAACCCGCACGCTCAGAGCGCCACTCGTCATCGGTGCCGATGGGCTCCGGTCCGTGATCGGGCGCCGGCTTGGTCTCACGCGCGTGGGACGGTTTCCGCGACGTGTAGCGCTGGTCGCGCACTACCGAAACGTTGCGGGGATCAGCGCGACCGGCGAGATGCACGTCGAACGGGACGGCTACGTTGGCATCGCGGACGTTGGGAACGGAGTGACAAACGTAGCGCTGGTAGTGCCCGCGCGTCGCGTCAAGCAGGCGACCAATGATCGTGCGGCGTTCCTGGAAGAATGGCTCGCCTCCAAGCCACAGCTGGCGCCGCGATTCGCGGACGCTGAGCGCATCGACACGGTGCGGGCCACGGGACCTTTCGCCTCGTCGTCACGCCAGGCCTGGAGTCGCGGCGCCGCGCTGGTAGGTGACGCCGCCGACTTCTTCGATCCCTTCACGGGCGAGGGGGTGTACTCCGCCCTGCGCGGCGGCGAGCTGCTCGCGCCGTTCGCGGCGGAGGCGGCCGTCGCACTCACCGCTTCCGCGCACGACAACGCGTTACGCGCTTATGACGCGGCGCGGCGAGCCGAATTTGGCGGTAAGTGGCTGGTGGAGCGCATCATTGGAGGCACTGTCGCGGTGCCGACGTTCATCAATCATGCCGCCCGGGCGCTATCGCGACGCAAGGAGATGGCAGATCTTCTCATCGGCGTGGTGGGAGACTTTGTGCCGGCCGGGCAGGTACTTCGTTTCGGCTACATCGCGCGGCTGTTACTCTTCGGAGTATGAGCCTCGATCCGGATGCGTTTCGCGCGGTGCTGGGCAGATTCGCGACTGGTGTGACGATTGTTACCGCGACCGACGCGGAGGGTGTCGATCACGGAATGACGGTGAGCGCGTTCTCTTCGCTGTCGCTGGATCCGCCGTTGGTGCTAGTGTGCGTGGAGCATTCCGCGTCAATGCACGCACTCATGTTGGAGACGGCGAACTTTGCGGTGAACATTCTCTCGGCGACGCAGGAAGAGCTCGCGCGTCGCTTTGCGGAAACCGGCGCGCCGCGCTTCACAGGCGTGGGCTTCACGCGCAGCGAGCGGAATCTGCCGGTTCTCAGCGACGTTATGGCGTATGTGGAGTGCCGACGCGTCGGGACGCATGACGCCGGCGATCACACAATTATTATCGGCGAGACCGAGTCTGCCGTCGTCCGGGACGGGAAACCACTGTTGTATTACCGTGGCGGCTTTGCGCAGCTCGAGCGTTAACTCGTCCGGCATGTGCAACTCTTTCCCGCCGGCATGCAGCTGTCGCTGACTCCGCCGCGCCAGTACGGTAGCGAACTTCTGGATGCGCCTGGAATCAACGACGATCTCGTTCTGCGTACAGTCCGTGACATCGCGCGCTCCAACGTCGTGTTCCAGGGCGCACGCGCGGCTGTAGCGGAGCTCTCACTCAGCTTTCCGCGCCTTCCGCGCAGCGCCACGCTGCTCGACGTTGGAACGGGCGCAGGCGATGTGCCACGCGATGCGCAGCGCGCGGCACATCGACACGGTATCGCTCTCCGCACCATCGGCCTCGACTCTGAGCTGGTGCTCGCTCGGAAGGCGAGCGCGCACGTATCGCATGCGATGTGTGCCAGCGGCCTGGGACTGCCGCTCGCGGACAGGAGCGTCGACGTCGCGATGTGCTCCCAGACTCTGCACCATTTTCGCGATGCCGCCGCCGTGACTCTCCTGCGCGAGATGAACCGCGTTGCACGCGTCGCGGTAGTGGTGAGTGATCTGAGGCGTAGCTGGCTCGCCGTGAGCGGCTTCTGGCTCAGCTCCTTTCCGTTGGGCTTTCACCCGGTGACTCGTCATGACGGCGTGCTATCCGTTATGCGTGGATTTACTCCGGAAGAGATGGCCGCGACGGTGTTCGACGCTGTTGGCGTGCGACCCGCTATACATCGCAGATTGGGATTTCGTCTTACAACCAGTTGGGAGCCAGTTTGAAAAACGATAGCGCGCCGCGCAAGCCGCGCAGCAAGAGACAGATCAACAAGTACGAGCTCGGCCCGATGCCCACCGATAGACGCATGCGCACGTTGGACGACCGCATCGTGCTCGCACCCGTCGAGACAATCTTTGCACTCGCGCGCGACGTGACCGCCTGGCCGCGTTATCTCCCGCACTATCGCTTCGTTCGGTACGACGAGCGAGAGCCCGACGGCAGTGGCATCGTTGAGATGTCGGCCAATCGTCCGTTTGGCGCCGTTGACTGGCCCACGCGATGGCTCTCGACCATGCAGGTCCATCCGCGAGTGCCAACGATCCGATTCAGGCATATCGGGGGTATCACCACGGGCATGGATGTCGAGTGGAGTTTCCAGCCGGTCCCCGAGGGGACGCATGTGC
The DNA here is from genome assembly GCA_051001375.1 of Gemmatimonadaceae bacterium. Lineage (GTDB taxonomy): Bacteria > Gemmatimonadota > Gemmatimonadetes > Gemmatimonadales > Gemmatimonadaceae > Fen-1247. The sequence continues at coordinate 808 of JBPCNJ010000089.1, read as the reverse complement.
GCATACTGCACGTGTGGAACGGTCCGCGGTGGCCGCTGGTTGGAGACTTGGCGGCAAGGTCGGTGATCGGTCCAGTTTTCGTGCACGGCATCGCGTCGCGCACCCTCGCGGGACTAGCGCGCATAGCGGAGGCTGGATGACGGAGCGAAGACGAGTCGTGATCACGGGGATCGGCGCAATAACTCCGATCGGGCTCACCAAGGATGGACTGTGGGAGGGTGTGCTGAGAGAGCGCTCAGCAGTGCGCTCCCTTACCCGATTTGATCCGACGGTTTTCCGGAGCCACAATGCGGCCGAGGTGAACGACTTCGATCCGGCGGATTTCATCGAGGGCAAGCGCGCGCGACGCCTGGACCGGTTCGGTCAGTTCTCCATTGCGGCGGCAAAGCAGGCTCTGGAGGACTCACACATCGATCTCGCCAAGGAAGACCGGGATCGTATCGGTGCAATGATGGGAACGGCGCTCGCCGGCATCGGCTACGCCGAGGAGCAGCTTGGTGTTTTCCTGCAGGAAGGGCTGCACGGAGTCGACGCCACGTTGGCGCTGGCCGTATTTGGAGGCGCGTCCAGCTGTAACATCGCGATCGAGTTGGGTGTCACGGGGCCCAACTCCACGAACGCGATGAGCTGCGCTTCGGGAGCGATCGCCATCGGCGACGCGTTTCGTCAGATCCGCGACTGCTACGCCGATGTGATGATCGCTGGCGGCGCCGAAGCTCCGCTTGCGCCGCTCTGCTTCGGCGCGTTCGCGCTCATTCGCGCAATGTCCACGCGCAACGACGACCCCGAGCACGCCTCGCGTCCGTTC
>JBPCNJ010000088.1:0-3964 GCA_051001375.1 Gemmatimonadaceae bacterium | reverse complement strand
CGACGCGGGTGCCCGCGCCGAGCTGTGCGTTTTGGTCGTGGAATGCGATGATTCGCTCCGTGACGGGTGTGTTGCCGTGCTCCGCGGGGAGGGATACTCGGTGACCGGGGTGGCGCGTGGTGAAGAGGCGCTCCGCCTGCTGCAGAAGCGGAAGTACGAGATTGTCCTCGTCAACCTCTTTATGAGCGGCGTATCCGGAATGAAGATTCTGGAGGCGGCCCGCGAGGCGCATCGTGACTCGCTGGTCATACTCATGACGGGGAACCCGAGCGTGGAGACGAACATCCGCGCCCTTCAGGCCGGGGCATGGGAGTACCTGGCCATGCCGTTCACCGCCGAACAGCTTCAACTTGTGGTGGGCCGCGCCTCGCATGGAGTGCTTGCGGCCCGCGCGGGCGTGATGCCAGCGAAGGGGGTGCCGAGTCCGGTTGCGGCTGAGGCGGGCATGGGCTCGCTCATCGGGATATCGCCTGCTTTTCTACGTGCGGTTGAGCTGGCGAGGAAGGTTGCCCGAACCAACGCGTCGGTGATGATCAGCGGCGAGAGCGGCACGGGTAAGGAAGGGATCGCCCAGCTCATCCACAAGCAGAGCCGACGGCACGGAAAGCGTTTCGTTGCCATCAACTGCGCCGCGCTACCGGCAGCTCTGCTCGAATCCGAGATGTTCGGCCATAAGAAGGGGTCGTTCACGGGAGCGGACAGGGACAAGCCCGGGCTGCTGGAAGTAGCCCACAACGGTACTTTGTTCCTGGACGAACTTACGGAAATGCCGGCTGCGCTGCAGGCAAAGCTGCTCCGCGTCATTCAGGATGGTGTGGTGCGCCGCGTCGGTAGTGAGCAGGAGGACGCGACCGTTGACGTCCGCTTCCTGTCAGCGACGAACCGGGACCCAAACGAAGCGGTTCGTACGCACGTGCTGCGAGACGACCTGTTCTACCGGCTCCGGGTGGTTCCGTTGCACTTGCCGCCGCTTCGGGAGCGGACGGAGGACATTCCGCTTCTCGCTAATCACTTCCTCATGCAGTACTGGAACCGTCACCGGGCTACCGACGGAGACGCGCCGACATTGTCATCTGCGGCGCTCGATCTTCTGACGTCCCTTTCGTGGCCCGGCAACGTTCGCGAGCTACAGAATCTCATGGAGCACCTCGCGGTTCTCGCCGACGCCGGATCGTTGGTTCAGGCGGACGATCTTCCGGCTCGGAACGCCGGCTCGGAGGCGGGCACCGCGACACGCGGGTGGCCGGCACATCTCATGTCCAAGGCATATCACTCCGCCAAGGAAGCCGTCCTGACGCACTTCGAGCGGGAGTACCTGACGACTCTGGTGGCGCGCGCTGACCGTAACATGTCCAAGGCCGCGAGACTGGCGGGGGTCGACAGGACCACGCTGTATCGCCTGCTCGAGAAGCACCACGTTGCGGACGGGAGCGACGGCGACGGCAAAAAGGCGAGCGGCGGTGTGGGATCTTACCGGCTCCCCATCGCAGAATCGGCTATTCCGCGCGGACGGCGGACGACGCAAGCGGACTAGCTAGATCGGAGCGGCCGCGGCTCACCGCGGACATCTGTCGCTGCGGCACAGTGGTTTGGACCGCCCTAGACCATAACGGCCGAGCTCAAAGGGACGTCGTCATCGCGCGGCTTAGCTGAGTCAGATACGCCACCATGGATGAGAGCCCGGCAGTGTCCGCGGCAGACGACGAGTCGACCAGCCCCCGCGCTAGTCGCGGCCATAGAAAGCTGCGTCGAACCAGCTCCGGAGCAGAGGCACGGACTGCACGTGCCATGTCGATGATTGCGCGACGCTCGTACCCACTGTTGCGCGAACGTGTATATCGTTTCCCCGCGTAGGGAATGTCGGCGAAATCGGGATACGCTCGACGGATCGCGACGTCGTGGAACGAACCCCCGGTATCTGACTGGACGATCGCCGGAGGCAGTGACGCCAGGAAATTCCAGAGATCGGCGTCGAGGTACGGGCACCAGACACGCGCATGAGCACCGAAGAACACGGTGGGCGGGATCGACGTTACGCGACGTGTACGGTTGAAGAAAAAGAAAGAGCTCAGAGGGTTTGGGGCTTCCCGATGCTTTTCGAGCTCCAGAACGAGCCGCTCCATGGCGAGCTCGCGTGAGAAGCGCCTGTACCAGTCCCTGGGAAGAACCGACGGAAGGTAGCCTTCGTCCGCCGACAAGTTCTCGGCCAGATCTCGCAAACGCCCTTGATCATACAGGGTCTGGCGTAGCGGCGTCTTTAGAAACGGAGTGGAGAGTACGTCGCCAGCGACGCCTTCGAACACCGTCACGCTTGTGCCGGCGCCACTCACTTCCCGGAGATAGCGGACAAGCGGCTCGAACCACCAGTGCTCGGACGTACAGAGGTGCGCGGCCGTAATCGACTCCTGCTGCGCGCACCAACGCGCTTCCGGAAGCGGAGCCGTAACGTGGCGCACACCGGTTCTCGCCGCGAGCACGCGCGCGGTCTCGACATCGGGCAGCGAATAACCCCCGGGGCTGCCGATGCTGAGAGCGACATCCGGCCGGCGACCAGCCTTGCACAGTTCCAGAAAGATGTGGCGGGAATCGCGGCCGCCGCTCAGAGGAACAACGAGCGTGCCGAGGGTGTCGCGGCGGCGTACGGATTCCGCGAATCGGTCGATGTACTCATCGACGGCTGAATCGTACGAGCCCGTGTACGCCTGCACACGTGGACGGTGCGCCTGTACCGTTACCTCGCCACCGTGCCACGAAAGAACGCCGCCGGGAGGAAGTACGCGGATGGCTTGGAACGGGGTATCGTCTCCGACAAAGAATCCGGTGCGCAGGAACACCGCGACCGCGGCGGCATCGACATCTGGTGATGCGCCAGCCCGCAGTAACGCGGCGACAGATGGCGAGATCATTATCCCGTTGTCTGACGCAGAATAGAACAGATTGAGAAACCCGTATCGGTCGGTGCGCGCTGTAAGGCGTTGCCCATCCCACGACCACGAGCACGACGGATCGGCCGGAGCCTCGCCGCCCTTCGACTCCACGGTCGTCCCGAACTGGGCCGCTACCGGACCGGTGACATTGAGACCGTCTCTGGAACGACGAAGTGTCAACGCCGGCCACGTCGCAAATAGGTCGCTCATAAAGCTCAGGCAGACTTCAACGTTGCGAACATGCTGAACAGAACTCGTAGCCGATCGCGATGCAGAATGATCATTGATCCGCAATATCCAACCGCGCCAGCCGCGGTCGCGGCCAGGAGTTGTTGCCAGTGAGGTGTTCCGCTCGGTACGAGCGCGTTGACGCCAAGTACTCCGACCGCCATCACCGCGCAGCTACTGACGGCAGGCCAGAGCGGTTTGGCAAAGAATTGCCGGAAGGTCATCCCTAGTGACTTCAGCGCGCGATCGACAAGACGGAAAGCAATTAGCGGATGCACCAGAATCCACCCAGTCGCGATTCCCGTGAGCCCCCAGCGACTCGCAATCAGAAATGTTATCGGAAGCACGACAGCACCGAGCATCATGTTGTGCGCGGCAAACCGTTCTTCACCACGGATTGTAAGCACCTGCGCCAGCACGGGCAGAATAACCCGGAAGCACGCGTACACACTGAGCAGCCGAAGCGGAGTAATGATGAACGCCCACTTGGCCCCGAGTACTACGGTGACGAAATCAGGTGCTACGAGAGCGAGCCCGATGAAGAGTGGGAAGGTGACTCCGGCAATTGTCTCGGTGGTACTGGCGACATAGCGCGCAGTGGCAGCCTGGTCGTGCTGCACTGCCGACAGGACCGACGGAGTTACCTGGAGGATGACGCTTCCACTCTTGTCAATTGGCGTGTTGGCGAGCGTCCACGCCATCGTGTAGCCACCCAGAGCTTGCTCGCCGAGCACACGGCCGGCGACGAGGAAGTCCGAATTGGAATATGTGAACCACGCAATCAGCTGAAGGATGATGTCCTTGCTGAA
>JBPCNJ010000087.1:0-8540 GCA_051001375.1 Gemmatimonadaceae bacterium | reverse complement strand
CCACCGGATCGCGCCCGGTGCTCCCGCCTGTCGACAGATTGAAGGAGGGTGCGTTCTACACGAACGAGACGCTATTCGCCATGCGCGAGCCGCCTAAATCGCTGGTCATTCTGGGCGCGGGTGCCATCGGGCTGGAAATGGCCCAGGCATTCACCAGGCTCGGTACGGCGGTCACCGTGATAGAGGCTAGCCCTCAGCTCCTGGTGCACGAAGATCGAGAACTGGCGGATCGGCTTGGCGAGCGTTTGCGAACGGAAGGCGTCGCGATTCAGCTGGGATGTACGGCCGTCAAAGTCTCGTATGCCTCCTCCTCCGCCGGCGTGCCAGCTGTCACGCTTGACTTGCGCTCGACTGACGGCAAGGTGTCGAGTGCTAGCGGTGACGCGCTGCTCGTCGCGACCGGCCGGAAAGCGAACGTGGAGTCGCTTGCCCTGGAGCGTGGCTCGGTCGCAACGGACAAGAACGGGATTTCGGTATCATCGACACTCCGCACCAGCGCTAAAAGCGTGTGGGCAGCCGGCGATGTAACGGGAACACTCCGTTTCACGCACGTTGCGGAGTACGAAGCGCGTCTCGTGGTACGTAACGCGTTCTTTCCATTCGACGCTAAAGCTGATTACAGCACGGTGCCCTGGGTAACGTTCACCGATCCAGAGCTGGCACACCTCGGGCTCACAGAAGCCGTGGCGCGCGACCGCTTCGGGTCCAAGGTGACGGTATGGCGCATGCCATTCGACGATATCGATCGGGCGATCACCGACGGCAGCACGGCAGGGCTGGTCAAGATCATCGCCGGTCACAAGGGCCGCATACTCGGCGCACACATCCTCGGGCATGGAGCCGGCAACATGATCGGCGAGCTCACCGTTGCGATGCGAGGCGGCCTGACGCTGTCGGATATCGCGAATACCATCCACGCCTATCCGACCTATCCAGACGCGATTCGCCAGGCAGCGAACCAGTACCAGAAGTCCCGCTTCACCGGATTACTCAAAACGGCCGCGCAGTGGTTTGCGGCCCGCTGAACGGAGGCTAACCTGTGGAAAATGCGATCACTCGTCGCGGGTCCAGTTCCAGCGAGATGTGATCGCCCGTTTCAGGCGGTGACAACGCGTCGATTACGATCTCGATCGTTATACCGTTCACGTCTACCAGCGCCGTCGTGTGGCCGGCGCGGTGTAGCAGTCGGGCTACTGTTCCGTGGAAAGGTGACGCTGAATCTATCCTGACTGCGTCGGGACGAAAGACCAGTACTGCAGGCCCCCTTACCCCCTCGCCCATGCCGAGTTGCACCGCGCCCAAACGGCTGACAAATACGCCATTCGGGTCGATGTCGCCGGTTATCTCGTTGCCGATCCCTACGAGTCGCGCGATAGCGAGCGACGCAGGTCTCGTGAAGAGCACCGACGGAGCAGCGGTCTGCGCCAAGCGGCGGTCCACGATGACTCCGATGCGATCGCTGACCAGTCCGGCCTCGTCCAGATCGTGAGTAACTAGCAACAAAGCTGCGCCCGACTCGGTTTGCGCATCAACGATCGTCTCGCGTACGTCGTTGCGCAGAGCGGGATCCAACGATGAGAGTGGCTCATCCAGTAGCAGGACAGCCGGTCGCGCCACAATCGCGCGTGCGAGAGCGACGCGGTGCCGCTGACCACCGCTCAGGCTGTTCGGGCGCCGCGAGCCAAATCCCTCCAGCTGCACAGCCTGCATCGCGCGGTTGACGCGCGTGCGCACCTCGCCCGGGTCAACACCGCGCACGCGCAGCGGAAACGCGATATTGCCAAACACGTCCAGATGTGGAAACAGCAACGGCGTCTGGTGCAGATACACAGCGTCGCGTCGCTCTGGAAGCTCGCGCGTGCGGTCCACTCCGCCAATCGCGATCGTTCCACTTGTAACAGGGACCAGCCCCGCGATGGCTCGCAGCAGCGTCGTCTTCCCGGCTCCGGACGGGCCAACCAGAACCAGCCGCTCACCGCGCTCGACATCGAATGAGATGCAGCTCAATCCGTCGCTCGCGCCAAAGGACACCGACACGTCGCGTAAGCTGAGAGCCGCGGATGCGGGCTGAACATGTCCAGTCCCGGTCATAACGGAACCGCGTCAACGTGCGTCACTGCGCGCTGAGCGACTGGCTGGGTGGCATGTTGCGCGGAGGCATGTTGGGCCGCGAAGAGCAACAGGACGGGCGGCACGATCATGAGCAGCGCCGCGGCTGCCGCATAGCTCCCCTGTCCATCGCGCATGTACGCGAAGACTTCCAGTGGAAGCGTGTGAACGGAACCGCCGCCCACTGTCAACGTGAGCGCATACTGAGACCACGAGATCAGGAAACCGATCGCGGCCGCCTCGATTATCTGCCGACGCAGGATCGGAATCGTGACAGAAAAGAGAACCTGTCGCGCGCTTGCGCCCAGAGTTCTGGCCTCCTCCTCGAAACCAACGTCTACAATGCTGAATACCCCCATGAAATACAGCGCGACATATCCAACTGTGGGTACCAGATGCGCGAGCAGGACGCCGAGCGCGGTAGAGCCCACGCCGATCGACAGCAGGAAGTACTGAATTCCGATGCCGAATGCAATCGGCGGAACGGCAATTGGCGCGAACACGGCAGCGGCCGCGACGTAACGTGCGCGCCCACGCAGGCGAGCTATGCTCCGACCCAGCGGGAAAGCGACGGCACATCCGACTACGCCATCGATGGCCGCCAGCGCCAGGCTATTGCGCAGTGCGACGCCGAGTCGCTGTCCAGACTGCGCCAGTGCCTTCCATCCGTCAATGCTGAAGCTCTGCGGCAAGAGCGACGGATAGAACCAGCGGCCGCTCACCGACCAGAGGACCAGCAACGCGAACGGAACGACTGCGGAGATGCCCAATACCAACAACGCAACGTATCGTAGTAGGATGTCGCGCGTCGCATCCCCGCCGCTCATCCGCGTAGCCGCTCCGCTCGAGCACGGGTCCACTCGTGTAGCACGATAGCGATCAGCGCTACGACCATACCGATGAGGCCCAAAACATACGCGTCCGCACGCTGGGACAGGTCAAGGGCGTCGTATCGCTCGAGCGTCAGAACGGGAAACGCGATGGGATCGCTCGGACCAAGTAGAGCGGACGCCTCATAACTTCCGACGACGAATATGAATACGGCGGTTATCGCTGGCAGCAGTCCGCGCCACAGTAGCGGCAACGTCACACGTGCGAACGTCTGCCACGCACTTGCACCGAGCGTGCGCGCGGCTTCCTCCAGCGCCGCCGCTCGCGTGGACAGCAGCGAGAACGCGACCAGTGCGAGGAACGGAAATTCCTTCCACGCGAGGGTGACGATCAGCCCTACGCCGCGACCGTCGTACACTAGTGGTGCCATGTCCGCGGGTGATGCCGACAGCCTCAACGCGTACAGTGCGCGTGCGATGAAGCCACTCTGTCCCAGGATGAGGAGACCAACCGCGGCAGCTACAACGTAGGGAACCGGGAGCGGCGCGATCGCCAGCCAGTGTGCCACTCTGCCAGCGCGGTCGCCTCGCCGGAAGAGCGCGGCCACCGTCACTGCTGCCGCAGTCGCGAGTCCAGTGGCGGCCGCGGCGTACCAGAGCGTGAACGCAATGCTTTGCCAGACTATGCGCTCGCCGAGCACGTGATGCGCGCGCTCCAGCGAAAAGCCACGGGCTCCAACTCCAGTAAGGCCCACCGCACCGGCCACGGAATATGCAACGCCGAGCAGAACGGGCGCGGCAACCAGTAGTGCGGCACCCAGTCCACGCACAGTGTCCCATCGGTGTGCATGCGTACGCCCGCGACTTACCGGTCGGGCGTACGCAGCCTCACTGCCGCGCTTCACTTCACGTTCGCGCGAATCCGATTTCGCCAATCGGTCTGCAGCCGTTCATGGTACTGCGGTGCGACCTCGGGGCGTGCATACTTGGAGAGCGAGTCGTGTGATAGCGAGCGACTGTCAGTCGAGAGCGCGCGGAACCTGGCCGACCATTCAGCCGGCAGTCGCTCCATCGATAGCACGGTTCCGTCTGCCCACACGTCAGGCTTCTGCTTTTGCAGCTGTGCTTCCGGCGACAGTAGAAAATCCGCGACTACCATCGCGCCCGCAGGATTGCCGGCGTTGGCCGCGATCCCGAGGTAGTGCGTGTTTGCGATCGTTCCATCGCGCAACAGTAGCGGCCGTGCCGTCGGTGGGAGAATCCCCTGCCGCACCTTGGTCACGACGTCGTTCTGGTTATTTGACATCGAGAAGTCCACCTCACCGTTGGCAAACAACCCGTGCAGCTCGGCCACACCGCTCGGGTATGCTTCGCCCTTGCGCCAGAGACTCGGGCGCAATGCCGTAAGCCAGTCCCATACGCGCCCGCTCCCTTTAGCGTATTTTGCCTCGTTGAATCCGCCTTGGAACTGCTGCGCGCCACCGTTCAGCGCGTACATAAGCACGTTGAGAAAAGTGACTCCGGTAAACGACTGGTCGTATGTAAACCGCCCCGGATGCGCACGGATCCAGCCGCGCAGCTGGGCCACCGTCCGCGGCGGTGATGGTGTACGTACAGTGTCGTAGATAAGAGCGAACTGCACTGTTCCCCACGGTGACTCGTACCCGGCCGGGTCCTGCTCGAAGTCACGCGCGATGATTGCCGAGCTGCTATCCACATAGGTTGCGTTCGGTAGCCGGCCGGCCCACGGTCCGAACAGGAGATTACTCTTGCGTAGGTTGTAAAATGTTTCACCGTTGATCCAGACCAGATCCGTGCTACCGGCGCCGCGCTGAGCCTGCTTCTCAATTGCGAGCTGATTGAGAATTTCCGGGCCCTGTGCATCTACAGGGTTGAGCGTGATGCCGTAGCGCGCCTGGAGTCGCGGGGCGACCCATGAGTCCACATACGCATTGATGGATGGATCGCCGCGCCACATTCGCCACGTGACCGTGGTTCCCTTCGCGCTAGCGAGGATCTGGTTCCACGACATCGCCGCCAGCTCAGAGCTCGATGGCGCCGGCGCGTTGCGCGAGCATGCGACCAAAGTGGTCAGTGCAGCCGACCCAATCGCCACAGCCGCGGCGACCCGCAATACTGCACGGCGGAGAGTGTTAGAACGCATACCGAGCCGACAGTTGCACCTCGCGCGGACGTCCCGCAACCGTGTACACGATCGGATCGCCGGGTCGCCCAACCTGCGTGCGCGGTCCGCCGCCGGAGATCCCATTTGCGAAGCCCGACTCCAACGTGGAGTTCAGCGCGTTGAATACATCAGCGCGAAGCTCCAGCCGATTGGCACCGAGGGGAATGAGATACCCGACACTCGTGTTCAGCTCGAACACACTCGGCAGCCGCTCACCATTGCGGCCGACACCGTAATAGCGATCGAAATTCCCAGTGTAGAAGTTCCCGCTCGATGCGCCCGATCCGTCCAGGTCGCGAAAGTTCGCGATCCGATTGATCGGCGTGCCAGTCTGATAACTCGCGATTCCGGCCAGTTGCACCCGATGGAGCAGCGTGTACACCGTGCGCAGATCCACCTTGTGCCGCCGGTCGTTCACCGCATCAGCCCATTCCAGACCAAAGTTGTTGCCCTGCGTTGCAACGAAGTTGATGTCGTCGGTGTTGTTCTGCGCGTGGGACCATACCCAGTCCAGATCGGCGGTCCAGGCGTCGGTGAGCCTGTGACGCACTGAAGTGTTCAGGCCGATGTAGCGGCCACTGCCGCCTGTTTCGGTCGTGAGCAGCTGTCGGAACGACCCCACAACCGGCAAAATCGGTCGATACGGGTCGCCCGCCCCAGCCGGCAGATCAAGCGTATCACTCGGACCGATCGGCCGGCGCACAGCATTCAGGTCCCACAGCCTGGGCAAGTGACGCGTCTCCACCCACACACCGTCGAGCGACACGCCCCACGCATCGCCAAACTTACGCTGATAGCCGAGCGAGCTTTGATAACTGGTCGGAGATTGCAGACCCAGTGCAAAGAGCGCGCGCTGCTGTCCCGGCGGCAGCGTACCGATACCTCCCGCGAGCGCGGCCGCCGACGGCGCGGAGCCAAAGCGTGGGGCGTTAGCGCCATCGAAAGTGACGACCGCGGCTCCGCTGGGTCCGAACTGGATTGCGTCGGAATAGATCGCGTAAGGCAGCTTGCCCGTGTACGCGCCAAAGCCACCGCGAACAACGCTGTTCTTGTCAGGCGTCCAGGTCACGGAGGTGCGCGGCTGGAAATTGTTGAGATCCGGGCGGCTCCCGCCGTGTGATGTGATGTCATCATAGTCCCAGCGCAGCCCCACGTTCAGTGTCACCGTTGGAACCGGAAGCCAACGATCCTCTATGAATGCGCCTGCCACCGATTGGGTGCGTGCGATATGCTGCTGCCGCACGTCCACGGTGTACGATTTCACAGCGATGCTCGTCGGGATATCGCGGACCGATACAAATCCGCCCGCAGGGTGAATTTGCCCGTTGTCGATCACCACGTAGGAACCCGCTGGGTCCGTTCCCGCGCCTGTGAGTCGAAACATTCCGCTAATAACATCGCCGCCGATCTGCACGCGATGGCTCCCAAACGTGCGCTCGGCAACATCCTTCAAGTTGATCTGAAGCTCGCGTTCATCGAACTGAAATCCACTGGAACCGACGACAGCCTTGGGCGCGCCATCTGCGCCCAGAATGGTGACCTGCGGGACGCTGAACGTGCTCGAAGTCGGTGGATAGAACCAGTGATACGTTCCGATCTGAGCCGATGCAGTGTTGCTCATTCCACTCGCGAACAGGCTCCGATGCGTCACCGCGCCCAGAAACCCGATTCTGTGCTGCGTGTAATCGGCTTCTGGAACTATGATCCCGGTGCCGAGCCCCGCCAGGCGCGTGTCGCTGAACGCCGCGTGCAGCGTTGTCTGTTGGCGTGTATTCCAATCGTGATCCAATCGTCCGAACAGCTTCGTTCGATTCCGCACCGCCTCACCTGCCCCGTTCCCGTATCCCGTGACGACGGTTTGGCTCTGATGCTCATTCACATACTCGGCTGCGCCAAACGCGTGCGTGTGTGATCCGCCGAGCCAGGTTGGGAGTGGGCCACCAACCGCTCCGCCAACCTGATATCGCCTGAATCCACCCGGGTCGATATTCGCCGGAGTGAGCGCTGGTCGCGCATCAAGCGACGCACCGGGGCGGCCGTAGATGAACAGCTCGCCGTGCAACTCGTCGGTTCCGCGATTAGTAACGTAGTTGACGACGCCATTGGAACTACGCCCCAGATCAGCGCCGTACGTACTGGTCTTCACATCGAGCAGCGACAGTGCGGCGAGCGGGAAGTCGATGCGTGGGCCGCCCAGAAACCCTTCGTTGTTATCCAGCCCGTCGATGTAGTACTGAGTGTACAGCGAATTGGAGCCTTGGATGGACAGTTGTGGCGCGGTGTCAAAGAATCCAGTCGCCTGCGCTACTCCGGGAATTGTGAACGCGAGATCGATCGGGCTGCGCGCGTCAGTCGGCAGCGCGCCGAGCTCGACCGGGCCGACCGATCCACCCGTGGCCGCGGTTCTCGTGTCGAGCAACGGACGTTCCCGGGCGGCAACGATGCTGACCTTGCTCAACCGTGCAGCCTGCCGGACCGTGCTGTCGCGCGTCATCGTGTCGCGCGCGATCGTATCGCGTGTAACCGTATCGCGTGTAACCGCACGAACGGCGATGGCGCTTACGCGTAGGCTGTTGGTTGTGGACATCTGGCCCTGGACGGGCAAGGCGATCGTGCATGTGGCGATGATGAGCCCAGCGACGGTGAGCCCGATGCGAATGCGTACAAGACGGACCAACGGAATCATGAAAACTTGAGAAAGAGGTGAAAGCGAACGGCGAAAGATCTGTAGACGACCAATCAAGTGCGCGTCGCGTTGAGCATGCCTGGAGAAAGCTGTGACGCAACCGCCGCCATGTTTGCGCGCACGCTGAAGGTGAGGATCTCCCGCGCCGAATCCGCTGAGAACGTTCGGTCCATGGGCGGTACACGCGCGAGCAGCGGAAATCCGCCCAGCTTCTCGCGCGCACGTGGCATCACGTACGTCGGTGCGGATTCCGGGATCAGCAGAACGTCATCCTGGCCGACGATTACAGGGCGCACGTTGTCGCCGCTGGGCATGGCGCCGAATATAACCCGTGTCTTTTGCGCGAATCTGGGATCGGTGCCCACAAAGTACACAGGCCCGTGAACCAGGTGACGCGCTATGTCCGCCACCATATCCGCACGGAGAGAGATCGCTATCCACGGCTCTCCGGCCCGCTCCGCTACCCGGCGTACGTCGTTGGCATGGAACGATGTGGTTACGATCAGATCAGCGCGCCGGATCTCAGCTTCAGCGTTGGCCGTGTCCAGCTCGTGGAGCTCTACGGCGGTAGATGTGAGGCCGTAATCGGTGTGCAGCTGACGGCAGAGTGAGTCGATCTGGTCGTCGTTGCACTCTACACAGACGGCTCGCAGCCGGAGCGTCTCAATGCAGCGGCGCATCCGCTCTGGCATCTCAGTGGCGGATACCCCGAACGAAAGCCCCTCCACCA